>CAXTJW010000318.1:0-4916 GCA_964244305.1 uncultured Acetobacteraceae bacterium | reverse complement strand
CGCCCAGCGCCACGCCCTGGATCGCGGCCACGACCGGCATCGGCATGTCCTCGATCACGGCAATAAGCTGGCGCAGGTTAGGGTCGCGCGACGGCTTGCCGAACTCGGTGATATCGGCGCCGCCGCTGAACGCGCGGGCGGTGCCGAACAGCACGATGGCCTTCACTCTGGGGTCATCGCGCAACTGCTCCATCGCCTGCATCAGGCCGGAGCGCAGCGCGATGCCAAGCGCGTTCACCGGCGGGTTGTCCATCGCCACCACGGCCACGCCGTCCTGATGCCGCACGTCGACGGCTGCGTTGATGCTGCCCATAGTGTTCAAACCTCCAACCATTCGCGCCTTACTCCGGCATTGCCGGCCAGGCTGGCCGGGGTGCCTTCGAATACGATCTCGCCGTGCCCCATCACATAGAGCCGCTGGCTGATCGCCAATGCGATGTCCAATTTCTGCTCAACCAGCAGGATTGTCACGCCACGCGCGGCCACTGCCACCAGCAGCTCGCGGACCTTTTGCACCATCATGGGCGCCAGGCCCTCGGTGGGTTCGTCGACCATCAGCAGCGCCGGGCTGCCCATGAGGGTGCGGCACATCGCCAGCATCTGCTGCTCGCCGCCGGACAGCGCACCGGCTGGCGCGTCCGCGCGTTCCTGCAGCCGCGGAAACAGGGCGTAGGCGTCACCCAGGCCGAACTTGCCGCCGGGTCCCTTCTTCTCGCCGAGCACCAGGTTCTGCAGCGTGGTCAGGTCCGGGAAGATCGACCGGTCCTCCGGCACGTAGCCGAGGCCCAGCCGCGCGACCTGATGCGGCGGCAGGCGGCCGATCTCGGCGCCGTCGAACTTGATTTCTCCTTCTCGGACGACGCCGCCCATGATGGCCTTCAGCATCGTGCTGCGCCCGGCGCCATTGCGGCCCAGCAGCGCCACGATCTCGCCGCGGCCGACATGCATGTCCACGCCGTGCAGCACCTGGCTTTTGCCGTACCAAGCCTGCAGGCCCTGCACCGACAGCATCATACCAGCGCCTCCGCCGCCGCGCCCAGATAGGCGGTGCGGACGGCCGGGTCGCCGCGGACCACGTCGGGTGGGCCGGAGGCGATGACCCGGCCCTCGGCCAACACCGAAATGCGGTCGGCCAAATTGAAGACGACGCCCAGGTCGTGCTCGATCATCACGAGCGTGCGGCCCTCGGAGACGCGGCGGATCAGGGTTATGGCGCGCTCGGTTTCGGCGCGGCTCATGCCGGCGGTGGGCTCGTCGAGCAATATGGTCTTAGCACCGCCTGCGATGGTCACGCCGATTTCCAGCGCGCGCTGGTCGGCGTAGGCGAGCGCCCCCGCCAGCACGTCGCGCCGGCGTTCGAGGCCCAGCAACGTCAGCACCTCCTCCGCCCGGCGGCGCAGCGGGGCGAACCCCTCCAGCCGGCGCCAGAAGGCGTGGCCGCAGCCGTGGGTGCGCATGGCGGCGGCGCGCAGGTTCTCGAATACCGAAAGGCGCGGGAACAGGCTCGTCACCTGAAAGCTGCGGGCCAAACCGCGGTTGAAGATTTCATGCGGGGCGAGGCCGGTGATGTCGTCGCCATGCAGCACAATTTGCCCGGCATCGGATGACAGCCGGCCGGAGATCAGATGAAACAGCGTCGACTTGCCCGCGCCGTTCGGGCCGATCACCGCATGGCGTTCACCCGTCGCCACGTCCAGTTCGACGCCGCGGATGATCTTCGTGGGGCCGAACGCCTTGTGCAGCCCGGTGACGAGCAACGCGGCGGTCATTGGGACTGCGCCATGACGCTGGCCTCCTGCCAGGCCTCCTTGGCAGCCGGACCGGCGCGGCGCAGCAACAATGCGCCAGCGAGCAGCAGCGCAGCCGCCACGAGCCACGGCAACAGGCTTTGCGGGTCCAGCGCCAAGCCGAGCACCGGGCGTGGCGACGCGCCGTTGCGCACGCTCTGTAGCCGAAACGCGAGCTCGGCCAAACCGAATGTTCCCGCCCCTGCCAGCACGAGAGCTGGCAGCATGGCGGCGTAGGAAGGCATGAGCCGCCCGCCCAAGCCCGCCCGCAAAATCGGGGTGTGCGCCAGGATGATGCCGGAGATCCCGCCCGGCGCCCAGACCACCACAGCCACGAACAGCAGCCCGCTATAAAGCTGCCAGGCGTCGGTCACGGTGCTGAGCGCCACGGACAAGAAGGTGATCAGCACCGCGCCGACCACCGGGCCCCAGAAGGTGCCGACGCCGCCGATGAAGGTCATGACCAGCACGGCGGCCGACGCCTCGGGCGACATGTTGCCGGAGGTGACGATCTCGTCGTTCAGCGCCGCGAGCCCACCCGCGATCCCGGCGAACAGGCCGCTAAGTGAGAAGACCAGCAGCCGAATGCGAGCCGGATCGTAGCCGAGGAAGCCGACCCGCTCCGGGTTGTCGCGCACGGCGTTGGCGAGGCGGCCGAGCGGGGTGCGGGTATACAGCCACATCAGCAGCGCCGCCATCCAGGCCCAGGCGGCGATGACGTAGTATGCTTGTAGCTGCGGCCCAAAGTCGAAGCCGAGCAGCGCTGGGCCGGAGGAGCGGTCGCCGGACAGGCCTTCCTCGCCGCCGAACACGCTGGGAAACAGCAGGACGACGGCGACGACCAGCTCGGCGACGCCCAGGGTGATCATGGCGAACGCGGTGCCGGCGCGGCGCGTCGACACCCATCCCGCGAGGCCAGCAGCCGCCAAGCCGCCGATTGCGCCGACCAAGGGCAGCGCCGGCAGCGGCAGCCACCAGCCGGCATCCGCCAGCTTCATCGCGTGCATCGCGAGAAAGCCGCCCAGCCCCAGGAACACGGCGTGGCCGAAGTCGAGCATGCCGCCCTGGCCGAGCAGCATGTTGAACGACAGCGCGAAGACGATGGCGATGCCCATGCGGCACAGCAGCGACAGGCCGAAGCCGCCGGGCACGATGTGCGGCAGCACCAGCGCCGCCGCAGCAGCCAGCACCCAGGGCAGCATGGCGCGCAGGGTCGTGCCGGATTGCGGCCGGGCCAGCGCGGCCTGTGCCAGGGCCGGCATCAGGCGGACCGCGTGCCCATGAGGCCGCGCGGACGCAGCGCCAGCACTAGGATCAGCAGCAGATACGGCACGACCGGCGCCACCCGCGCGATGGTGATCTGCCACAGGTCGGTCAGCACCGCCGTGTCGACCGGGATGCCGAGCCGCATCAGCGCCGTGCCCAGCGGCATATCGAGGCTGATGCTGGCGGTCTGCACGAAGCCGATCAGCAGCGAGGCCACCAGCGCGCCCCAGATCGACCCGAGCCCGCCCATCACGACGATCGCGAACACGATGGCGCCGAGCGACCGGGCCATGCCGGGTTCAGTCGTGAAGGCATTCCCCGCGATCACCCCGGCGAGCCCGGCCAACGCGCAACCCGCGCCGAAGACGAGGGTAAAAACCTTCGGCACGTCGTGGCCGAGCATGCTCACCATGTCGGGATGGGTGAGCGCCGCGCGCACGACAAGGCCGAGCCGGGTGCGCGCCAAGGTAAGGAACAGCGCCAGGAACATGGCGACCGCGACCGCCATCATGAACAGCCGGTAGGCCGGATAGGCGTTGCCGGCGATCGCGAACAGCGGGAAGTCGAGCGACGCGGGGACCCGATACGGCACGGGAGTGCGGCCCCAGATCAGCGGCACGACCTCGCCGATGACGAAAGCGAGGCCGAAGGTGAACAGCAACTCGGCGACATGGCCGTGCTTGTGGACGGCGCGCAGGCCGTAGCGCTCGACGACGGCGCCGAGCGCGCCCACCAGCAACGGCACGACAACGAGCGCCACCCAGAAGCCGAGGCGGATGCTGATGGTGAAGGCCAGGAACGCGCCGAGCATGTAGAAACTGGCGTGTGCCAAGTTCAGCACGCCCATCATGCCGAAGATCAGGGTCAGGCCGACCGACAGCATGAACAGCAGCATGCCGTAGACCAGGCCGTTGAGCAGGATGAGGCCAAGCTGCTGCATTGTCCTGTGGGCCTAGGCCGGCGGCTGGAACTTGCAGGTGGTCGGCAGGCGCTGGGTCGCGGCCTCGGTGCGGCTCACGGTCTTGAACCCCATCTTGTTGTTGGGGAAGGTGAACTTCATGCCGGGCTCCAGCTCCGAGATGAACATCGGCTGCAGCAGCTGGTGGTTGTCCTCGCGCATCGTGACTTCGCCCAGCGGCGTCTTGTGCACCATCGTCGACAGGATTTGGCCGACCTTGGCGGGGTCCGAGCTGTTGGCCTGCTTCATCGCCGCCGCCAGCATGTCGATCTCGTTCACGACCCGCCAGTAATAGAATTGGGTGTTGGCGTATTTCGCCTCGAACTCGGCGGCGACCTTTTCCAGCTCTGGGATGCCGAGGTTCGCGTGATACTCGCTGATTTGCGCGTAGCCCTTGCCGCCTTCGGCGCCGAGCCCGGCGATGATGTCGCTCGATCCGAGGTAGTAGGTGAAGAAAGTGCCCTTATACCCCGTGTCCTGCGCGGCCTTGGACAGCAGGGTGAGGTCGGCGCCCCAGTTGCCGGTCACCACCGCGTCGGCACCGGCGGCCTGCATCTTTTGCACATACGGCGCAAAATCCTTGACCTTGCCCAGCGGTACCCGCTCGGCCCCCACGACCTGCAGGTCGGCCCGGCGGTTCGCCAGCATCGCCTGCGCCGCGCGCTCGACCGACTGGCCGAACGAGTAGTCGGGATTGAAGATGTAGACCTTCTTGATCTGCGCCTGACTGACGAGGTAGTCGCTGAGTGCGCGCATCTTCATGTCGCTATCGGCGTCGAAGCGGAAGTGCCACCAGTTGCACTTCTCGTTGGTAAGACCCGGGTCAACGGCGGCGTAGTTCAGGAACATTACCGCCTGGTTGGGCGCGCGGCGGTTGTTCTTGGCGATGGCGTCGGACAGCGCGA
>CAXTJW010000317.1:0-4918 GCA_964244305.1 uncultured Acetobacteraceae bacterium | reverse complement strand
GGCTATGCCTTCAACCTCGACGGCACCAGCATCTACTTCACCATGGCCATCGCCTACATCTCGCAGGCGCTCAACATCCCGCTCAGCCTCGGCGAGTGGGTCGGCATCCTGGGCGTGCTGCTGTTGACCTCCAAGGGCGCGGCGGCGGTGACGGGCGGCGGCTTCATCACCTTGGCGGCGACGCTCGGCACCCTGGCCGGCAAGCTGCCGGTCGAGTCGATCGTGCTGGTGTTCCCGATCGACCGCTTCATGTCGGAGGCGCGGGCCATCACCAACCTGTTCGGCAACGCCGTCGCCACCATCGTCGTCGCCAAGTGGGAGGGCCAACTCGACTACGACCGCGCCCGCGCCGTGCTCGCCCGGCACACCGCGCCCGAGGTGTTGAGCCGTGCTTAGCGCGCCCTTCGTTTCGGGATGAGTGGGGGGCGCTCTGACGCGAGCTAGCTCAAATTGCTGCCTGGATTGGCTGAGATTGGAACGGTGACACATTGCGGGACCAGGCTGGCAAGGGTGGGTTTCCGCGCCATCCGCAACTGGCGCAGCATGAGCGCCATGAATGGCCGGTCCGGGATCGGAACCGCTGGCGGACGATGCGTCAGGAGATAGTCGCGGACGAGGTCGTCGGCGTTGGACGGAAGGGCAGCGTAGCCATCCCGGTAGATGACCGCCTTGATCGCCTCGTTCTGGAGGCGTCCGCGCATTTGCCTGAGCTTGCGCCGGAACTGGCGCTTAACGTCGCGCAACTTGAAGACGGAGAGCACCGGGATCTCACAAGTTGCACTAGCGACGCCGACGATCCTCTTGGTGTCCCACGCCTCGCCCATGGCGTCGAGGTTATGCATCGCCATCGACCCCATAAGTCCGTCGCCCCAATAGATGCCGATCGGCAAGCGGATACCTTGCTCCACCATCCGATCAAGAAACTCAGGGCGTAACGCGTGCAATTGTCCGTTCAGCATGCCGCCTTTCTTGAGCATGGCAGGGTTGGCTGCAGCACTCGTCCTGCCGTTCACGCAGAATCCTGTTGCCGCCATGGCATAGGGGTGGTGGGCGAGGCCTGCGTCCAAGTCATCAAGAGCGTTGAGACTTATGCGGACATAGCCATCCACGAAGGCATACATGCGCGCGGGTACGCGCTGCGCATGGATGAATTGGTTCAACACGTTCGACTTATCAGCCGTCTCGGTCCGGTAGACCTGCAGCGCCATGCCGCAGGCCAGCGCCGTATGCCGCGCGATCAGCTCGCTGTCGTCGGTCGAGCCGTTGACGTTCAGCGTGACCAGCGCCTTCCGGCTGCCAATCGCCTTGCCGATGCTGATTAGGCAACTCTCGATGCGCGCCGCCTCGTTCTGGCACACAACCGAGATGTGCCATTCCCAATCCCTGATCTCAGATGGATGCACTCCGAACATGGCCTGCCTCGCACAAGGAGATGAATAACCTGCAACAAGGGCAACTATTACTACGCGATACCGACCTACTGCAAATCTAGTGGTCCGATGCCGACGCCCGCTTCAGGGCGTCGGCTGAATCAGTCCACCAAATAAGGCTAGTGCTCTGACGCAGACTGCTTCCTTTGTCTGCGTCAGAGCACTAGATGCCTTGATATGCAACCGAGGCCTCGATCATCCTGGGCCTTGTGCCCGTCGCGGCCCGGGTGTCAAACCGGTCTCCATGACCCCGATCCTCGCCATCCATGGCGGCGCCGGCACCATATCGCCCAGCGGCATGGACGCCGATGCCGACCGCGCCTTCCGCGCCGGGCTGCATCGGGCGCTGATGGCCGGGCACCAGGTCCTGGCTGGCGGCGGCCCGGCCATCGAGGCGGTGACGGCCGCGGTCACTGCACTCGAAGACGATCCGCTGTTCAATGCCGGCCGCGGCGCCGTGTTCGCGCGCAACGGCCAGCACGAGATGGACGCTGCCGTCATGGACGGCGCGACAAAGCGCGTCGGCGCCGTCGCCGGGATCTGCGGCCCGCGCAACCCGGTGCTGGCGGCCCGGGCGGTGATGGAGCATTCGCCGCACGTTTTGCTGGCGGGCCCGGGGGCGATCGAGTTCCTGCGCACCCAAGGCATCGCCTTCGCCGGCCCCGATTATTTCTACACGGCTGCCCGCCACAAGGCCCTGCAGGCGATGCTCCTGGCCCGGTCGGATTTCACTGCCCGCCTGGACGATGCGGACCGTCACGGCACGGTCGGGGCCGTGGCGCTCGACCAGGCCGGCAATCTCGCGGCGGCGACCAGCACCGGCGGCATGACCGGCAAGCTGCCCGGCCGGGTGGGCGACAGCCCGTTGCCCGGCGCAGGCACCTGGGCGGACGATGTCTGCGCCATCTCGGCGACCGGCCACGGCGAGAGTTTCATCCGGATCGCCGCCGGTCATGAATTGTCCGCACGGATGCGCCTGGCGGGAGAGGACCTCGATGCCGCATCCGCCGCGGTCATGGCGGCGCTGGAGGCGGTCGGGGGTGATGGCGGCTTCGTCGCGGTCGACGCTGCCGGGCGCGTATCGCTGCCATTCAACACGCGCGGCATGTATCGCGGCATGATCGGCGCTGACGGCGCGGCGCACACCGGCATCTATCGGGAACCGCTGCAGCTTTTCTCCTGAGGGACAGGCGGGGCTGGCCTGACCGGTCCGCGCTTGTGTCGCGCCCGCCGAATGGTTAACTGCCGTTTCGTGCATCACGCACGGGAAGATGGAGCAGGAACATGGCGTACAGGGTCGCGGTTGTCGGCGCCACGGGTGCGGTCGGGCGCGAGATCCTGAAGACGCTGGCCGAGCGGGACTTTCCCGTCCGTGAGGTCGCCGCCGTCGCCTCCGCCCGGTCGACCGGGCAGGAGGTCAGCTTTGGCGACAAGTCGGTGCTCAAGGTCAAGAACCTCGACACCTTCGACTTCAAGGGCTGGGACATCGCGTTGTTCAGTCCCGGCGCCAGCGTGTCGGCCATCCATGCGCCCCGCGCCGCCGCCGCCGGCTGCCTCGTGATCGACAACACCAGCCAGTTCCGCATGGAGCACGACGTGCCGCTGGTGGTGCCCGAGGTGAACCCGGAGGCGCTGCATCGCATCCGCCGCGGCATCGTCGCCAACCCGAACTGCTCCACCATCCAGATGGTCGTCGCGTTGAAGCCGCTGCACGACCGTTTCCGCGTCAAGCGCGTGGTGGTGTCGACCTACCAATCCGTGTCGGGCGCCGGCAAGGAGGGCATGGACGAGCTATGGGCGCAGTCCCGCGCCATGTACGTGAACGACCCGGTGACCGCGCAGGAGTTCACCAAGCCGATCGCCTTCAACTGCATCCCGCACATCGACAAGTTCATGGACGACGGCTCCACCAAGGAAGAGTGGAAGATGGCGGTCGAGACGCGCAAGATCCTGGGGTCCGAAATCCTGGTGCAGGCGACCTGCGTCCGGGTGCCGGTGTTCATCGGCCATAGCGAGGCCGTGACCGTCGAATTCCATGAGCCCGTCACCGCGGCGGACGCCCGCGCCATCCTGCGCGACGCGCCCGGCGTCGTGGTGATGGATACCCGCGACGACGGCGGCTACATGACCCCGGCCGATTGCGTGGGCGAGGACGCGGTGTTCGTGAGCCGTATCCGCCGCGATCCGACCGTGGAGCACGGCCTGTCGTTCTGGTGCGTGTCGGACAACCTGCGCAAGGGTGCGGCATTGAACGCAGTGCAGATCGCCGAGGTCGTCGTCGCGCAGGGCTTGCTGAAAAAGGCAGCCTGAACCCGGCCTAACGGCGTCGCAAAGGCTGAGACCAGGTTCCGCACCCGACGGCATGCCCGGCCGCCGGGCGCCCGATTGCTGCACCGCAGTTGACCATTCGTTGACCCTGCTTACCTCAGGGCATAGGAACATGCGGGCACTCGCCGCACGGAGCAAATATCGAATGGTTGCAGCATGAAGGACGTCCGCGACGCGCTGATGGTTGCCTATACCAGCGAGGGCAAGACCGTGCGGCGGCCGTTGTCGCCGCATCTGCAGATCTACACGCCGCAGATGACCTCGATCCTGTCGATCATGAACCGCGTGACCGGCATCGCGCTCTCGGCCGGCACGTTGCTGCTGGTGTGGTGGCTGGTCGCGGCGGCGAGCGGGCCGGCGGCGTTCAACACGGTGCAGGGCTTCGTCGCCTCGCCCGTCGGGCTTTTCGTGCTGTTCGGCTGGACCGCCTCACTGTTTTTCCACTTCTACAACGGCATCCGGCACTTGGGCTGGGACGCCGGTTTTGGTTTCGATCTGCCGCAGACCTACGCAACGGGCTGGGCGGTGGTGATCGCCACCGCGGTCAGCAGCGTCCTGGTCTGGGCCGTCGGCCTGTGGCTGCTGTGAGGGGCTGACGCGATGAAGGAAAGTATCTCCATCGATGTGCGCCGCAGCCAACTCGGCCGGGCGCGCGGCGTGGGTGCCGGCCATTCCGGTGTCGAACACTGGCGCATTGAGCGCATCACCAGCATCGCGTTGGTGCCGCTGACGCTCTGGTTCATCTACGCCATGCTGCATCTGGTCGGTGCGCCGCAGCAGGCCGTTGCCGCCTGGGCCGCCAACCCGGTGAACACCGTCCTGCTGCTCGTGACCATCGTGATGACCTTTCATCACATGCACCTGGGTTTGCAGGTGGTTTGCGAGGACTATGTATCGAACAAGTGGCAGATGAGCCTGATGATCCTGGGTGCCAAGTCTGCGGCACTACTGCTTGGGCTGCTGTCCAGCGTTGCGGTGCTGAAACTGGCCCTAACTTAAAAACCGAATGACGCCATATCTAGTACTACTCTTCTCGAGGCGAGCCAAATGAACGCGATTACCATGCCGTCGGCACGGGCCTACAACGTCATCGACCATACCTACGATGTCATCGTGGTGGGTGCGGGCGGTGCCGGGCTGCGCGCGACGCTGGGGATGGG
>CAXTJW010000316.1:1778-4921 GCA_964244305.1 uncultured Acetobacteraceae bacterium | reverse complement strand
GGAGTGCAGGAAGCCGACCGCGACCGACTTTACCGCATGCTCGTGCAGCAAGGGGATCAGCCCCCGCACCGCTGCCTCATCCAGCGGCAGCAGCACGCGGCCAGTGGCGTCCATCCGTTCCGGCACCGGCAGGCGCAGGTATCGCGGCACCAGTGGCTCCGGCAGGCGGATTTGCAGGTCGTACTGGTCGTACCGGCTCTCGTTGCGCATCGCCAGTACGTCACGGAAACCCTCGGTGGTAACTAGGGCGGTCACAGCGCCCTTGCGTTCGATCACCGCGTTGGTGGCCAGGGTGGTGCCATGCACGAGGATCGACACATCGACCGGCGTCAGCCCGGCATCGCGCAGGATCGCGGCCACCCCGGTCAGCACGCCTTGCTCGGGCGCGTCCGAGGTGGTCAGCGTCTTGGCGGTGAAGCGACGGCTTTCCGTCTCGATGGCGAGGTCGGTGAAGGTGCCGCCGATGTCGACGGCCAAGCGCGCTGATCCCATGGGCCAACACTCTAGAATGAGAACATCAGTGCGGCAAAGGACTCGATCGGCGAGAACCGAGGGAGTGTCAAAACGCTAGGGTGCTACGCCGCGAGAGCGTGTTGCATGGATTGAGCCGGTGGCGTTGCGGGTTGGTCCACCATAGGAGGTTTACGCCTCATAGAATCGCGGGGTGCTTACCTTACCTTTCAAGCTGAACGAGGACCGCCGTTACCACATTCCCAAGCACAGGCGCCGGGCCGTGTTCCGGCTTGCCTTGCGCCGGACCGAAGGGCTGATCGAGAAGCGTGGCACGAAAACAAGACGGTCCTGGCGGACGCTGCGCACCGGCTTGGACGCCGATACCGGCCAGATCGTCGCAGCTGTGCTGACCAGGAAGAAGGTCGACGACGGCTGCCGAGTGGGTCCCTTGCTCGATCAGGTGGTGACCGTGGCGGCGTCGTTCACCGCCGACGGCGCCTATGACCTAGGGCCGCCTCGGTGACCGGACCCGGCCCGCAGGCGCCGCAGACTCCGCATTCACCGCACCCGCCGGCACCCGGCCCTGCGATAGCTCGCCAACCTGCCGCACCGTGTCGAACGCCTGGTGCTCCGCCGCCTCGGGCGTGAGGCCGCCGATATGCGGCGTCGCGACCACGTCGGGGCGGCCGGCCAACGCCGGACTCGGCTTCTGGTCCAGCGCGCGGCCCACGTCCATCGCAGCGCCCGCCAAATGCCCGGAGTCCAGCGCGTCCCGCAGCGCCGCCTCGTCCACGAGCCCGCCGCGGGACAGGTTGACGAAGAACGCGCCCGGCTTCATGCGGGCGAAGGCGGCGGCATCCATCAGGTTCTCGGTCTCCGCCGTGGCCAGCGCGAGGCAGACCACGAAATCGGCCTCGCCCAGCAACGTCGCCAGCGGAACCCGGCGCAGCGCGGGATCGTCGACCTCGGCGTAGGGATCGGCCACCAGCACGCGCATCCCGAGCGCCAGGGCGACCGGCGCCAGGCTGCGGCCGATGGCGCCATAGCCGACGATCCCCACCGTGGCGCCGGCGAGCTGGCGGCCCGTCCGCGCCACCGGGTCGATCCCGGCGCGATAGTCCACGACGGCGCGGGACACGCCGCGGCCCAGGTCCACCATGAATCCGACCGCGAGTTCCGTCACCGCCGCGACGAAGCCCGGCGTCGCGCGCGTCACCAGCACGCCGTGGCGGGACGCGGCGGCGACGTCGATGGTGCTGATGTCGACCGCAACCCGGCATACCGCGATCAGGCCGGGCAGGGCGGCGAACACCGGCGCCGTCACCGGCACCGTGCGGTCGGCCACGATGATGTCCGCGTCGCCCGCGGCGGCGATCAGCGCGGCCGCGTCGTCCAGCGTGCGGCCCGAACCGTTGAGCCGCACGTCGCCATGGCGGCGCAGCGCAGCCAGGGCGCGGTCGCCGTAGTAGTTCGCCAGCATATGCGGCGTGTGGGTCAACAGGATGCGCATCGTCCGCGCAGCCTGGCAGACCCGAGGGGGTGCCGACAACCCGGTTGATCGCGCGCGGACCGCGCCCTAGGGTTCAAAGCGCAATAATAACCGGCAACGGCCGGATCATGGGAGCGGAACGATGGACGCTGGGATCATGGGGACCCGCCGGGCCCTGCTGCGGGTGGCCGGCGCGGTGGCGGTGGCGCCCGCCATCATCGGCCGCGCCAAGGCGGCGCCGCTGCGAATGCGGCTGTCCAGTTCGCTGCCCAACGATCCGAAATACGCCAATGGCCGCACCTTCTCCGACCTGCTGCAAAAGGCGTTGGTCGAGAACGGCCTCAATGAGCAGATCGCCATCCAGTTCTTTCCCGACAACCAGCTCGGCCAGGAGATCGACGTCATCAATTCGGTGAAGCTCGGCGTCATCGACATGATGGTGTCCGGCACCTCGATCTCCGCCAACCTCGTGCCGCTGGTGGGGGTGCTGGACCTCGGCTACCTGTTCCAGAGCTTTCCGCAGCAGACCCGGGCGATCGACGCCGGGGCGGGCCGGCCGATCGAGGACGCGCTGCTGAAGGGCGCCGGCATCCACGTGATCGCCTGGTCGTACAACTTCGGCGCGCGCAGCGTGCTGGCGAAGAAAGCGGTGAGCACGCCGGAGGACCTGTCCGGCCTGAAGATCCGCACGTTGCCCAACCCGGTCATCACCGAATGCCTCCGCCTCATGGGCGCCGCCGCGACGCCGCTGGCGTTCGGCGAGATCTACACCGCTCTGCAGGCCGGCGTGCTGGATGGGCTGGAGCACGATCCGCCGACCGTCCTCGCGAGCAAGTTCTACGAGACCGCCAAGTTCTACGCGCTCACCGAGCATATCTTCTCGCCGCTGGTCGTCTATTTCAGCGACGTCACATACAAGCGCATGGACCCGAAGCTGCGGGAGGGGTTCCTCGATGCCGCGCAGCGCGCCGCCGTGGCGCACCGGGCGCACGGGCTGGCGGCGGAGCAGGAGGCGCTTGGGGTGCTGAGGTCGAACGGCGTGACGGTGATCGCCTGCGACAAGGCGGCGTTCCGTAAACGCGTGCTGCCGCAGACCGAGGCGTTCCTGCGCCGCTTGCCGGACGCGAAGCCGGTGGTCGACCGCATCCAGGACACGACGGCCTAGCCCCATGCCCAGCTTGACGCTGAGCCGAGTGCCTAG
>CAXTJW010000316.1:0-1678 GCA_964244305.1 uncultured Acetobacteraceae bacterium | reverse complement strand
GCGCACGCCGCGCCCTCGACCGCGTCGCCGGCGCGCTGCTGGGCGTGGTCGACGCGGTCGCCGCCGCCTTGCTGTTCCTCGACCTGGTGGTGGTCGCGGCGTCCGTGCTGTCGCGTTACGTGCTGAACGACCCGATCGAATGGTCGGACGACGTGGCGAGGGGCCTCATGGTCGCCTCCAGCTTCTTCGGCGCCGCGGGCGCCATCGCGCGCGGCGAGAACGTGGGCGTGTCGTTTTTCGTCGACCGGCTCGGCGCGGGGGCGCAGCGCATGGCGGCGGCCGCTGGTGGCCTCGCCGTGGCGCTGACGGCCGGCGCTGTGGCATTGTATGCGCTGCGGCTCGGCGCGCTCACCACGGGGCAGACCACCGGGTCGGGCCTGCCGTTGGAGTGGGGCTTCTATCCCATGGGCGCGGCCGGGGTGTGCATGGCGGTGTTCAGCCTGCACCGGCTGACTGCGCTGCGCGGGCGCGACGTGCTTGCGGGTGCGGCTGTGGTGGCCGCCTTCGCCCTCATTTTGGTGGGCTGGTGCGCCTTCGCCGACGAGCCGAACGCCCCGCTGATCATGCTTTTGGGCTTCTTGGTCTGCCTCGTCGGCGGCATGCCGATCGGCTTCGTGCTGGCGCTGTCGGCCTTGCTGTTCGTCTGGACCGAGGGCGCATTGCCGGGCGTCATCTTCGCACAGCAGCTCGCGCGCGGGATCGACAACTTCGTGCTGCTCGCCATCCCGTTCTTCATCCTGGTGGGCTACGTGATGGAGGCGAACGGCATGTCCGTCCGCATCATCGCTTTGCTGGAGCGCGGGGTGGGCCGGGTGCGCGGCGGGCTGAACGTCGTCATGGTGCTGGCCATGGTGGTCTTCTCCGGCATCTCCGGATCGAAGATGGCGGACGTGGCGGCGGTCGGCTCGGTGCTGATCCCGGCGGCCCGGCGCTCCGGCCAGAATCCGGGCCGCGCCGTGGCGCTGCTGGCCGCGTCGGCGGTGATGGCCGAGACCATCCCGCCCTGCATCAACCTGATCATCCTGGGTTTCGTCGCCAGCCTGTCGATCGGCGGGTTGTTCATGGCCGGGCTGGTGCCGGCGGCGCTGATGGCGTCGGCGCTGATCGGCGTCGCGGTGCTGTTCGGCAGCCGCACGAGCCGGGAGGCCTGGGACGCCGTGCCCCGGCCGCCGATGCGCACGCTGTGGAGCGGCGCCGTGGTCGTCGTCGGCCTGCTGGTGATCATCTTCGGCGGCTTCCGGTCGGGATTCGCGACGGCCACCGAGATCTCCGCATTCGCCGCGGTCTATGCGCTGGTGGTGGGCGGGATCGCCTTCCGCGAACTCAGCCTGCGCAACACGGCGCGGACCTTCGTGCACGCGGCGACGCGGTCCGGCCTCGTGCTGTTCATCGTCGCGGCGGCGCAGGCGGTGGCGTTCCTGCTGACCATCCAGCAAATCCCGCATGCGCTGGCAGAAGCCATGATCTCGCTGTCGCGGGACCATGGCACCTGGGTGTTCATGCTGCTCAGCATCGGCATTCTGATCGTCATGGGGTCGGTGCTGGAGGGGGCGGCGGCGCTCATCATCTTCGGGCCGCTGCTGGTGCCGGTGGCGGCGCAGCTCGGCATCGCGCCGCTGCATTATGGGGTGGTGCTGGTGATCGCGATGGGCATCGGCCTGTTCGCGCCGCCGCTCGG
>CAXTJW010000315.1:0-4924 GCA_964244305.1 uncultured Acetobacteraceae bacterium | reverse complement strand
GGGCTGTTCACCGCGATCCAGCGCCTGCGCGCCGTGCACGCGCGGATCGCGCCGGAGTTGGAGGCGGCGGGCATCCCCCTGCTGGCGCAGCACGTGGACGCGATGGACAATGCGACACTGGTCGACGTGTTCCGGACCGAGCTCGATAGCTGCCTGCTCGGCACCGACGCGATGCGGGATGGGGTGGACGTGCCGGGCCGCGCGCTGCGGCTCGTAGTGTTCGAGCGGGTGCCATGGCCGCGTCCGGACATCCTGCACCGCGAGCGCCGGTTGCATCTGTCGGGCGGCGATCCCAAAGGCTACGACGACAGCAAGGCCCGGCTGCGGCTGCGCCAGGCGTTCGGCCGGCTGGTGCGGTCGGCGACCGATCGCGGCGTGTTCGTGCTGCTCGACCGCCGCACGCCATCCCGCCTGCTCTCCGCCTTCCCGCCCGGCGTGGACGTGCGCCGGGTCGGCTTGGCGGAGGCAGTGGCGGCGACGCGGGCCTTCCTCGAACCCGTCGCGGCCTCGTCGACCCCGCTGTAGCCGACATAGTTTGCGCTGCGGCCAGGGTCGGCTAGTATGGCACTGCACAATAGGGATTACAGCATGCTCGCCCGCACCGGACTCGACGCCCAGGAGGCCCTGGTCTGCACCATGGTCCTGGTCGCCGCCGCCGACGGCGGCATCACCGACCGGGAGATCGGCGTGATGTCCGGCTTGGTGCAGACCCTTCCGGCCTTCCAGGATTTCAGCAGCGAGCGGCTGGAGGTCGCGTCGGACGCGGTCGTGTCGCTGCTCGAGGAGGACGATGGACTGGCCCACGCCGGTCAGATGATCCGCGAAGCGCTCGAGCCGCGCCTGCGGGAGACCGCCTATGCGTTGGCGTGCGAGGTCGTCGCCGCCGATCGTGCAGCCTCGCAGCCGGTGCTGCGCATGCTGGAGCTGGTGATGGCGGAGCTGCGCCTGGAACCGCTGGTCGCGGCCGCGATCGAGCGCGGCGCCAGGGCGCGGCACCAAAGGATCGAGCGCGGAGCCTGACGCCGATGCCAGCCTACTTGATCGCCCATGTCGATGTGCGAGATGCGGCGGGATTTGCCGAGTACCGGGACCGGGTCATGCCGGTCATCGAGGCCTACGGCGGCCGCTACCTGGTTCGCGGCGGCGCGTTGGAGACCATGGAGGGCGCCGAACAGCGACGCCGCTTGGTGATTGTCGAGTTTCCGTCCATGGACGCCGCCCGCAGCTTCTATCACGGGCCAGAGTATGCCCCGGTGCTGCAGCTTCGGCTGAACAGCGCCGCCTCGGACGTCGTTCTGGTCGAGGGTTGGACGCCAGCCTAGTCTGCGATGGCGGACCGTGTGAGCCGCGGTGCATTTGCGGGAACAGGGTGCGCCTCGATGCGTTGTCGGCAAATTAGAGGAGTTTCGGCATGAGCGGAACGACAGGAAATTCCAAAGCTGGCCCGGGCAATGCGGCGACGGTGCGCGAGGTTCAAGGCGTGTTTCCAGATGATGCCACCATGCAGGGCGCATTGTCGCAATTGACGCTGGCAGGATATGACCGCGCCGATTTCAGCTTGCTGGAGGAGCAGCCCGCAGGGCAGCCGGCCACGCCGAATGAGAGTGCGGATCCGGCGACGGACGACGCGGACCGGCGGCAGGTGCGCACCTTGGGCACGAGCATGGCCGGCTATGCCGGTGCAGTCGCAGTTGCAGGCGCAACGCTCGCGACCGGGGGCGCGGCAGGTTTGGCGGTGGCGGCCGCGGCGGCAGTTGGGATCGGCACGGGTGCGGCGGCCAACTCGGCCGGGCAGGCCGCCGACGCGGCACAGGTCGGCGCGCGCAATCAGCGCGGGCGCGAGGGGAAGCTTATACTCGCGGTGCGGACGACGTCACCCGAGCAGGCGGACCAGGTGATCGGCCTGATGCGTCAGGCGGGCGCCACGAAGACCGACGCAGTTGAACGGGCTGATCAGGCGCTCACGGCCGGCGTATCGTCGGCGAGTTGGACCGGCGGATAATATCGGCGCCGTTCAGGGAGACGAGCTGGCGGGCTGCTCAGTATCAAGCGACCCGCTGTCTCCGTTACCGGATCAAGCCAACTTGAGGTTGGTCGCGGCAGCCTTGCCACGCTCCATGGCCACTTCGTAGCTGACCTTCTGGCCGTCATTCAGGCCGTTCAGGCCGGCTGCCTGGACTGCGGTGATGTGCACGAACACATCCTTGCTGCCATCCTGCGGCATGATGAAGCCGAAGCCCTTGGTGGCGTTGAACCACTTTACGGTGCCGATAGCCATTCGCGATTCACTCCTCGGACGCACGGGTCGACCGTGCGGTTGGTGGGTAGGACCGGCGCCCGCGAGCGCCGGTTCGATAAGTTTGATCTACGCGAGCTTGAGGTTGGTCGCAGCAGCCTTGCCACGCTCCATCACGACTTCATAGCTGACGTTCTGGCCCTCATCGAGGCCGCGCAGCCCGGCTGCCTGGACGGCGGTAATGTGGACGAAAACGTCCTTGCCCCCATCCTGCGGCATGATGAAGCCAAAGCCTTTTGTGGTGTTGAACCATTTCACAGTGCCGGTCGCCATAGCTGGGTCGCTCTCCGTCTTTGCCCCCTGCAACAGCGCAGGCGGCGAGACAATCGGGCCTTTAGACGGCTTGTGGGCACCCGAGGGTAGCGGAGGCGCAGCAAGGCTAGTCAAAAACACGACTGCTTTTGCATGGGCGCAGAAAGCGTAAGATGTGTCAATTGCAACGAGATGGTAGTGGGTCAGTTTGCATTTGATCAACGTCTGCAACAAAGCCTCGTCATTGCGAGGAGCGCTTGTGACGCGGCAATCCAGGAGTGCCACGCCCGGCCGCTAGCCTTTTTGGCCCTGGATTGCCGCGCCGAAGCCGGCTCGCAATGACGGCTTGGGATGTGTGAGGCAAACTGACCCACTACCAACGAGATGGCTCGTTGCGAGGAAATAGGTTCAGTTCTCCCACGCGTGCAATTGTCGCATATTCCCTCGCGCCGGCAGCAGAGCAAACGAAAAAGGGCGGACCCTGCGGCCCACCCTCCCTCGCAATCCCGGGCAAAAAGCCAGTTTAGAAGTCCATATCGCCCATGCCGCCCATTCCACCCATGCCGCCGCCGCCGCCGGGCATGCCGCCTGCGGGCTTCTTCTCAGGCCGCTCGGCGATCATCGCCTCGGTGGTGATCAGCAGGCTCGCGACCGAGGCCGCATCCTGCAACGCCGTGCGCACGACCTTGGTCGGATCGATGATGCCGGCGGCGACCAGGTCCTTGAACTCCGCCGTCTGCGCGTCGAAGCCATAGTTGTAGTCGCTGTTCTCCAGCACCTTGCCCGCGATGACCGCGCCGTCCTCGCCAGCATTCTCGGCAATCTGCCGCAACGGGGTCTGCACCGCCTTGCGCACGATCTCGATGCCGAAGCGCTGGTCCTCGTTCTCGAACTTGAGATGCGCCAAGATCAGGCTGGCACGCGCGAGCGCCACGCCGCCGCCGGGCACGATACCCTCCTCAACGGCCGCACGTGTCGCATGCAGCGCGTCGTCCACGCGGTCCTTGCGCTCCTTCACCTCGACCTCCGTCGAGCCGCCGACGCGAATCACCGCTACGCCGCCAGCGAGCTTCGCCAGCCGCTCCTGCAGCTTCTCACGGTCGTAGTCGCTCGTGGTCTCCTCGACCTGCGCGCGGATCTGGTTGCAGCGGCCCTTGATGTCGTCCGCCGAACCGGCGCCCTCCACCACGGTCGTGTTCTCCTTTTCGATCAGCACCCGCTTGGCCCGGCCCAGCATCGCCAAGGTCACGCTCTCGAGCTTGATGCCGAGGTCCTCGGAAATAACCTGGCCGCCGGTCAGGATCGCGATGTCTTCCAGCATCGCCTTGCGACGGTCGCCGAAGCCCGGCGCCTTCACGGCCGCGACCTTCAACCCGCCGCGCAGCTTGTTCACCACGAGCGTGGCCAAAGCCTCGCCCTCGATATCCTCGGCGATGATCAGCAGCGGACGGCCCGACTGCACGACCGTCTCCAGCAACGGCAGCATGGTCTGCAGGCCGGACAGCTTCTTCTCGTGGATCAGGATGTAGGGCTGGTCCAGCTCGGCGACCATCTTCTCCGCATTGGTGATGAAATACGGGGAGATGTAGCCGCGGTCGAACTGCATGCCCTCGACCACGTCGAGCTCGGTCTGGATGCCCTTGGCCTCCTCGACGGTGATGACGCCCTCGTTGCCGACCTTCTGCATGGCCTCGGAGATCATGCGGCCGATCTCGGCCTCGCCGTTCGACGAGATCGTGCCGACCTGTGCCGTCTCGGCCTCGGTCGTGATCTTGCGGCTGCGCTCCTTCAACTCGGCGACGATCGCGCTCACGGCCGCATCGACGCCGCGCTTCAGGTCCATCGGGTTCAGCCCGGCGGCGACGCCCTTGGCGCCCTCGCGCACGATCGCCTGAGCCAACACGGTCGCCGTCGTCGTGCCGTCGCCGGCGATGTCGTTGGTCTTGGTCGCGACCTCGCGCACCATCTGCGCGCCCATGTTCTCGAACTTGTCGGCGAGCTCGATCTCTTTCGCGACCGTCACGCCATCCTTAGTAATGCGCGGCGCGCCGAAGCTCTTGTCGAGCACCACGTTGCGGCCCTTGGGGCCCAGCGTGACCTTCACGGCGTCGGCGAGGATATCCACGCCGCGCAGCATGCGCTGGCGGGCATCGCCACCAAAACGTACGTCCTTAGCAGCCATTTGCGTTTTCCTTAATCAGTTTGGGTAGCGGGCCGGGTTGATAGGCCGAGCCGGTCCGGCCTACGCAGCCTTCGCGGTCGATGCCGGCGCGTCGATGATGCCCATGATGTCGCTCTCCTTCATGATCAGGAGCTCCTCACCATCGAGCTTCACCTCGGTGCCCGACCACTTGCCGAACAGCACGCGGTCGCCGG
>CAXTJW010000314.1:0-4940 GCA_964244305.1 uncultured Acetobacteraceae bacterium | reverse complement strand
ACGTGGCCGACCGCGTGCTGGCGATGCTGCGTGGGGCGCTGGCCGAGCTGGCGGTGGGCAACCCGGACCGACTCAGCGTCGACATCGGCCCGGTCATCTCGGCAGCGGCGCAGGCGGACATTGCTGGGCATATCGAGGCGATGCGCGCCGCCGGGCATACGGTGCATTCCATGCCGCTTCCACAGGAGTGCGGAAGTGGATTTTTCGTGCCGCCAGCGATTATCGAGCTGGACCGGTTGTCGGACCTCAGGCGCGAGGTGTTCGGTCCGGTGCTGCATGTCGTGCGGTTCTCGCGCGGCAGGCTGGGCGATGGGCTGGACGCGCTGGTCGACGACATCAACGCGACGGGGTACGGCCTGACCTTCGGCATCCATACCCGGATCGACGAGACGGTCGCTCGCGTTGTCGCCCGGGTCGGGGCGGGCAATGTCTACGTGAATCGCAACCTGATCGGCGCGGTGGTGGGCGTGCAGCCCTTTGGTGGCCACGGTCTATCTGGCACTGGGCCCAAAGCGGGCGGACCACTCTATCTTCGGCGCCTGCTGTCCGTTCGTCCATGCCGGTCCACGCTGCCGCCCGGGTCCGCTCCGTTGGTCGCCACGACATGGCAGGACTGGCTCGAGCGCCAGGGGGCCGACGTTGCCGAGCACGCTGCGTGCCTGGCGGCAACGCCTGTCGGACTGGATATCGAGCTGACTGGACCCGTCGGCGAGCGGAATGAATACCAAACGACGCCCCGCGGCACGGTGCTGTGCATCGCGGCCAATCGGCATGAGGCACTGCGGCAAATCACCGCGGCGCTCGCCACCGGCAACAAGGCGGTTGTAGCCGGGATCGAGATCGCCGACCTGCCCCCCTCGCTCGCGGGCTGGGTCACGACCGTTCCGGCCGACGCCACGCCACACTGCGATGCGGCGCTACTCAGCGGGCCCGAGCCGGAGTTGCTGGCACTGCTGCAACGGCTGGCGGCGCAGGAGGGGCCTATCGTGCCCGTGTTCGTCGCGGGGCCCGGTTATCCGCTGGATGGGCTGGTGCAGGAGCGGTCGGTCAGCACCAATACCGCGGCGGCGGGGGGCAACGCCAACCTGATGGCGATCGGCTAGATGCTGATCCCGATCGCCCCAGGCATCGCCTTCGATCCGCGCGAGGTCGAGGAGAGCTTCATCCGTGCGTCCGGCCCCGGCGGGCAGAACGTCAACAAGGTGTCGTCGGCCGTGCAGGTTCGGCTCGACCTTCGCCGCGCGGGCACCTTGCCGGAGTCGCTGCGGGACCGGGCGGCGGCGCTGGGCGGCCGGCGAGTGACGGCGGAGGGCGTGCTGGTCATCACGGCGCAGCGCCACCGCTCGCAGGACCGCAACCGGCAGGACGCGCTGGACCGCGTCGTCGCGCTGCTGCGGGAGGCGGCAATCCGGCCTGTGATCCGCCGCGACACCAAGCCGACGAAGGCGGCGAAGCGGCGGCGCACCGATGCAAAGGTGCTGCGCGGCGAGATCAAGCGGCTGCGTGGGCCACCGATACGCGACTGACCTCTATAGTCCGCCGATTCTAACGAATGTTATCGAACCCGAGGAAGCCGGCCTGGGCAATTGGTGCGCCGCCGTTGCCGGCGAACAGCCGGGGGGCGCGCGGCGCGGCCGGTGCGGCGGGCCGGGCGGCAACCTGGGTCTGGCGGGCGCGCTCCGCACGTGTCGCCGCCAGCCGTTCGGCCCGGCTTGGCGGCTTGGCGGCAGCCGGCGCCGCCGCCGATTGGACAGCGCTATAGCCGCTGCCGCCGCGCAGGGAGAGCAGCAGGAACGATATCTCGTTGCGGCCGAGATCGACCGACAGCTCGAGCGGCGTCAGGCCCAGCACATTCGTGCCCTGCAATTCAGCCCCGCGAGAGATGGCTTCCCGCGCGCCCGGCAGGTCGCCACGGTTGATGCTGTCAAACAGGGCTTCGGTGGGCGGCATGTCGGCGGCGACCCGCTCGGCGGGCGTCACGGCCGTAGGATCGGCGTGGGAACCGGGCAGCGCGGGCGGAGCAGCCTCGCGTGGGTTTTTGTCCTGCTTGGCGCCCTGGCCTTGCTTATAGCCCGGCGTTGAAATCTGGCCGGGATTGGAGAACTGGGCCAATGCCGCCGGCGCTGGCAGAGCAACGGCCATGAAAATGGCGACCACGGAAACGCTGGGGAGGGCACACAGGATTCGACGGTTCATCACCGCATAATAGCCTAGCTGTGGTTCAACCACCAGAAGGCCGCATTGAGATAGGCCGCATAGCCGACCCACGCGACACAACACCCCATCAACGTCGCCGCAACTGGCTGCAACGAGAAGAATCGGCGCGTCGTGACCAGCATGGCGGCGAGCATGAGGCCGACCACCAACAGGCTCAGTTGAAGGCTGTGCAGGCCGAACAATGCCGGAAGCCAGAAGGAGTTGATCAGCAGTTGCCAACCCCAGCTCCGCAGGGCGGCGCGCTTCCGCTCGGCGCCGACGTCGATTCGCCGCCAGACCAGCCAGGCCGCGACGCCCATTACCGGATAAAGCGCGGTCCAAACCGGCGCAAATAGCCGGACAGGCGCCGCTCCCCGTGGAGCGGCCAGCAGGTCATACCAGCCGCGCGAGCTGCCTGCGATGACGGCGACATTGGCCGCCCAAACCAGCAAGGACATCCCGACGAAGCCGATCAACGCAAACAGGCTGCCACGCGCTGCCCGGCGGGAAGGGGGTTCGTATGTCTGGAAAACACGGCCCTCCTTGTTCTTCGACCGATGTAGGCAATGCGCCCCGATCTGCAAAGGTCAGCCGGTGCCCTCGCGCCGCCAAGCGATCAGAACGACCCCGAGCAGCAACGGCAGCGCGGCCCAGGGCGGCAGTAGCGGGATGGCGTCGAGGCCAGTGACGATGTGGTCGCGCCGCCGGGGCAGCCCGATCCAGCCAGCGCCCGAGGCCTCCCGCCCCGGCTCGACCCGCCGCAGCTCCGGCGTGCCGTCCGCAATGAAATGGACGCTGCCGCCGGAGGTTCGGGCCGTGGCCGCCAGCACCGTTGCGGTCGCCCGCAGGTCGGCGATCTCACGCGGGTTGGCATTCACGGCGGCGGCGAAGGTCGTATGGGCGCCGTCGCCGACCTGCCACACGCCAGGCTCCAGAGCCGGCAGCTCGGCGGTGCCATGACCGGGGCCGTCGGCGTGCAGGGGCAGGCGGGTGATCACGCCGGTGGGCGAGGTCACGCTGACGTCGCCGAGCGCGCCGTCCAGGATCGTCCGGCGCTCGATCAGCAGCCGCCCATCCTCGATCCGTGCACGCAGCGCCTCCTCCTCGAGCGCCGGCTCCTTCATCAGCCAATGCGCGATGCGGCGCAGCAGCTCGGCCTGCGGGCCGCCGCCCTGATGTCCGCGCGACCACAGCCAGATCTGGTCCGACAGCAGGAGCGCCGTACGGCCCTGCTCCACATGGTCGACGATCAGCAGCGGGGCGCCGTCGGGGGCGCTCATCAAGGTTTGGCCCGCCTGCGACGCCACCTCGACGCGGCGATACCACGATCCCCAAGCCGGCTCGACACCGGGCGCACGCCAGCCAGGCAGGCCCTCGGTGATCGGATGGCGGATGCCGAGCGGCGTCACCTGCGGCCGGAACTCGCCCTCGGCCACGCCGTCGCCATTCAGGCTCGGCCGGGCCGGGAGCACGCTGCCCAGCGCGGTGGCGGACAGGCTGGCGCCCCCGGCGAACTCCGGTCCGGCGCTCAGCAAAAGGCCGCCGCCCGCGCGCACGTAGTCGGCGATGTTGCGCAGGTATAGCGGCGGCAGGATGCCGCGGTTCTGGAACCGGTCCAGGATAATGAGGTCGAAATCCCGGATCTTGACCTGAAACAGCTCCCGCACCGGGAAGGCGATCAGCGCCAGCTCGTTCAGCGGTGTCATGTCGTCGCGCTCGGGCGGGCGCAGGATGGTGAAGTGAACCAGGTCAACCGCCGGGTCGGCCTTCAACAGCCGTCGCCAGGTGCGCTCGCCGGCGTGCGGCTCGCCGGAGACCAGCAGCACGCGCAGGCGATCGCGCACGCCGTTGATCTCGACGACCGCCCGGTTATTGAGGCCCGAGACCTCGCCCGGCAGCGGCTCCGCCTGCAGCTCGACGATCATCGGGCCGGCACGGGTGACCGGAAGCTCGATCGGGATTTCCTGACCAATGGGCACGGAGCTGACCTGGGCGGGCTCGCCGTCCTGGCGCAACGTTAGCCGGGCGGTGGCGGCGGGGTGCGCCGCGCCAAGGTCGTCGATCGCGACCCGGAGCGTCACGCTGTGCCCGACCAGGCCGAACGACGGCGCCTCCACGATGCGCAGGCGGCGGTCGGTTTCCTCGCCGCGGGCGGGGATCAGCACATGCAGCGGCGCCGGGAGCGGCTCGGCGGGGAGGTCGTGGACCTGCCCATCCGTCAGCGCCACGATCCCGGCAAGGCGCGCCTGCGGGATGTCGGCCAGGGCGCGGTTGACGGCGGCAAAGAGCTGCGTGCCGTCGTGTCCGCCGTCCGGAACCACGACGGTGCGCAGCTCGAGGTCGCTCATGCGCCCGGCCTGCCCAGAGAGCACAGCACGGGCGGCGTCGCGCAACTTGGCACGGTCGCCCACCTGCATCGACGCGGTCTCGTCGATGACCATGAGCCCGATGTCGGGCAGGGTGTCGCGGGTCTCCCGCACCAAACGGGGGCCGGACAGCCACAACAACAGCACGCCGAATGCCAGCGCCCGCCACGCCGCCCCGCGCGCGCGGCGCAGGATGGCGGGCAGCAACGCGAGCAGGCAGACCGCCGCGAGTGCCGCGAACGCCGCCCATGGCAGCGCCGGGTCGAACCGCAGCGCGGCGTAGGCCTGTTCCAACCTCATTGACGCGGTCTCATTGGCCCAGACGCTCCAGGATGGCCGGCACGTGCACCTGGTCGCCTTTGTAGTTCCCGGTCAGCG
>CAXTJW010000313.1:1569-4943 GCA_964244305.1 uncultured Acetobacteraceae bacterium | reverse complement strand
CGGCCGGGGTGGCGCTATGGGCGACCTCGCCGATGCAGAAAATGAGCGATCCGAAGGTGATGGCGTTCAGCACGGCGCTGGGCAGGTCGAACCGGTGCTTTGCGCGCGGCGTGTCGGGCAGCGCGCGGACCGCCAGCGCGACCGCGAGCAGGCCGGCCGGCACGTTGACCGCGAACAGCCATTGCCAGGACGCGACGGACAAGATGGCTGCGGCGATCGTGGGGCCGAGCGCAGTGGAGACGGCGACCACCAGGGCGTTGAAGCCGACACCACGGCCCAGTTGGTTCGATGGATAAATGAAGCGGATCAGCGCCGTGTTCACGCTCATGATGCCGCTGGCGCCCAATCCCTGCAGCACGCGGGCGGCGGTGAGCGTCGGGAGCGACCAGCTCAGGGCGCAAAACAGCGAGGCAACGGTAAATACCGCCACGCCCCAGGTGTAGACCCGGCGAAAACCATAGATCTCGCCCAGCGCCGCAAACGGCAGCAACGTCGCGACCAGGGTGAGTTGGTAGGCGTTCACCACCCAGACCGACGCAGCAGCGGTGGCGTTCAAATCGCCGGCAATGGTCGGCAACGCCGTGTTGGCGATGGATGTGTCGAGCGACGCCATGCCGACGGCGATGACGCTGGTGGCGACGGCCCACCCACGCAGCGGCTGCGGCAGGCCGTCATGCGTAGGACGTGTCATGGTCCGCACTGTCCGGCGGTTGTCGCCCGCCGTCCAGCCTGTTTCGGTCGTTTTAGTCCTTGGGGTGGCGCGGCGCGTCGGGGCCATGGCGGCCGGACGGACGCTCACCGCCGTCGGGTTTGCCCTGATGGTCGCCGGCGTCGTTGCTGCCCTTCTGCTGCTGCCGCTCGCGTTCGCGGTGGTGGTGGGTCTCGGGCTTGTCGGCGTTCTGGTGGCTGCTGCCGGGGCCGCCAACGGTGCGGTCGGCGTGTTCGGTCTTGGTCTTATCGGTCATGTCGCGATCCCTCGTTGCGGGCACCGTAACGCAAGCGGGCCTGGAGCGTTGCATCCTGCGGCCGTTAGCGAACGTAGCGCCCGATCGCCGCCGCCATGGCCGGACCGGCCTGGTCGGCCCTGATCGGCGCGATGTAGCGGCCGTCCGGCCCAACCAGATAGACGACCGAGCTATGGTCCACGATATAGCGCGCCGGGACGACATCGCCGTGACGCGCGACGCTGCCGATCCGGTATGCGTCCGCCACCTTGCGCACCGCGCCCGGCGAGCCGGTCAGGCCGATCAGCCGCGGCGTGAAGCCGCTGGCATACCGCTGCACCACGGGCGGCGTGTCCCGTTCAGGATCGATCGTGATGAACAGCGGCTGGATTTCGTCTGCCCTCCGGCCCAGTGCATCGAGCGCCGCCGCCATGCTGGCGAGCGTCGTGGGGCATACGTCTTCGCACTGGGTATAGCCGAAATAGATTAACAGATACTTGCCGCGGAAGCTGCGGTCCGTGACCATTTGTCCGTCGCCCTGCACCAGCTCGAACGGACCCCCGATGGCGGCCTGCGTCGGCGCGCCGCGTCCGGCGCCGACCAGCCAGAAATAGCCGCTCGCGAGCATGAGCAACGCGACGGCAAGGATGCCCACGGTCGCGAACGGCTGGCGGCTCCGTTGCTTTCGTCGGGCGGTCTGGCCGGGCTTCATCGCTGATCTCGCTCACATCTGCATGTTCATATGGTCGGCAGGGCCGGGCGCCGCATCGACCGGATGCATGGCGAGCTCGCGTATTTGCGCCGCGAGGGCCTGTGGGTCATCCCAGTCCTGCGGGCCGTCGCGCCGTTCGATCGCGCGCAGCCAGCCTTGCCCATCAATAAGGAACTGCGTGCCGGGTAGCTGTGCCGACGGAATCCCCGAGACGGCTCCATAGGCCAGTTCCGCCGATTTGTCAGCGGTCGTGCAGCTCACGCTGTCCCCGGCGGTGGTCGCCGCACCCTCGGTGGACGGCTCGCCGACGATGAGGCGGACGAACCGGCCATGCAGCTCGTGCAGCGACAGCGTGGCGCCGCCGCACGCAACCTGCAGCTCTGGCGCCTGGACCGGCACCGGCCAGGCTTGCGTCGCTGCCATGGCCACGCCGGCGTTATGGGCGCGTATGTAATCGATCAGGTCCCATCGCTCGTCATCCGAAAGCGTCACCGCGAAGCCCGGCATGGCCAATCCGCCGTTCGGCGCATCGATGCCGTGGGACAGCCACCAGAACAGCTCGCCATCGCTGTGCGCCCAAAGATGGCTCGCCGTGAGGTCGGCTGGAGGGATCGGCAAACCGGCTGCAGCGGACCCGTCGCCATGCCCCTCGACGCCGTGGCAGGCGGCGCAATGCTCCGGATACAGCCGTGCGCCGTTCATGATGGCGGTCGCGGCGAAGCCGGTCGGCGACAGGTAAAAGCTGGTCGGATGGGCCTCCGCGAGCAGCAAATCGAGATGCGGCACGGCGAACCAGGCAATGAGCCCCGCCAGCGCCACCGCGGGCCAGCGAAAACGCCGGGCGAACAGCGCCGACGCCAGCAGGACCACGGCGCCAGCGAGCGCGCACGCCGCTTGGAGCACCTCAAACCGGAAATCCACGTCTTCCCGGACCGCGTCGAGGCTGAGCCGTTGCGCGAACGGCCATAGCGGCTGCAGGTGCATGGCGGGCGGCAGGCTGGTCAGCAGCCCGGCCGCCAGGACGACCAGCAGCCCCACGCCGGCCTCGATGCCGATGCTGCGAACCAGGCGGCGCTTCGTGCCCGTCGCGGCCGTGAGCCCAGGTGTGAGCCGAAACCGGTTATCGCAGGCAAATCCGAGCAACGCCGCGAACAGCGCGAGCTTGAGCGACGCCACCAACCCATAACCCGTGCCGATCAAGCCCGGCAGTCCGCCGATCAGCACCCAGGACTGATACGCGGCGGTGACCGCCAGCAGCAGCACGCATGCCGTGCCGAGCGTCGAGAAGCGGCGGGCGGCGAGTGCGGCCGCCTCGGGCGGGGCGGCTGCGATCAGGGCCAGCAGCGGCAGCAGCCCGCCCAGCCAAGCGCCCGCCGCCAGCAGGTGGACCACCCCAGAGAGCAGCAGCAGGCTCGGTCCGTCATACATCGACGCGGCATGGCCATGCCCGGCCTGCAACGCCGTCGCCATGGCCGCGAGGGCGGTCGCGAGCCAAAGCCACCGCCTGCCCCGGCTCAACGCCAGCGCCAATACCGGCGCCAGCAAGGCCAAGACCGCCAGCCGCAGCAGCAGGACCTGGCCAAACCGCGTGTCCGTCAGCACGGACGGCATGGCCGACACAGCAGCGGCGAGGCTGTCCGCGTCGGCCATCGAGGCGGCCTGCAGCGCCATCCAGCCGAGCGTGGCCAGCATCGCCCCGGCCCAGCTCGCCCAGAACA
>CAXTJW010000313.1:0-1469 GCA_964244305.1 uncultured Acetobacteraceae bacterium | reverse complement strand
TGAAGGAGCCTTCGGTCTTATGCGTGTCCTGCGCGGTCACATGCCAGGTCACCTTATAAATACCGGGCTGCAAGGGGTTCAGATGGACCGTGAGGCGCTTCGCGTCGCCCGGCGCAGGCTGTGCGGCGTCGGCCTCCATGCGTTTTCCCGCGGCGTCCTGCACCTGGATGTTGCTGAACTTCGGTTCGACGCTTTCGGTGAACTCGATGGCGACCTGCGTGGGCGCCGTCTGGACGGTGGCGCCGACGGCCGGCGTGGCGGACTTCAGGAACGCGTGGGCGGACGCGGCGCTGGGCAATGCGAGGGCAGCGGCGAGGATGGGCAACGTGATGCGATGCATGGATGGTCTCCGATGAAGGGCTGCAATTGGCGATTAGAAATTGAACAGCGGCTTGCCGAGGCTATTGGGCAACAGGTCGTCGAAAAAGACGTGGAACTGCCCGATGACGCCGACATTCGTGCCCGAGGCCCGGTTGGCGGGGATAAGCGCCTCGACGCCGAACTGGAACGTATCGCCCTCGTAGATGACGCCCGGCGCCACCACGAGCTGCGTGCCGAGATTGCTGGGCGACGAGGCGGGCGAGGAGTAGGCGACCTCGACCAAAGGAACCATGCGGCCGAAGAAGTCGGGCAGGCCGACATTGCGCACCTGCGACTGCAAATACGGCAGGCTGTATTGCAGCGACAGCCCGCCCACCCAACGGTTCGAATAGCCATTGTTGAACTGCTGGGCCGCGATCCCCGTAAGCGGCGGCCCTGCGTTCGCCCCCAGGTTCGAGGGAGGCTGCGACGCTTTCAGCTCCTTGTCGGCGATGGAAAACCCCGCGGTGCCGGTGATGGCCAGCGGCCGCAACAAGCCGATCGGCAGGTCGCCCAGGCCCTTGCCGAAATAGACCGTCGGCGTCGTGTTGCCGTACTCGTCGGCGCCGATCTTCACCGAACCCGTCCGGCCGAACTCGCGGATCACGCCGAGCGAGACGATGAATTCGTGCGGGCCGTTGACGTAGGTCTGGTACTTCACGGTCCCGACCAGGTCCTGCCAGCCGGCCCGGGTCTTGTCGTGATCCGTGCTCTGGATGACGTAGCTGGTGTTGATGGCGATGCCGAGCCGTTCGGTGATGCGCTTATCGAACTCGGCGCCGATCGTGTACTCGTGGACCGCCCCGGCGTCACCGTCCCCGCCGGAGCGCTGGGCGGTGATCGTTGGGAACGAGGCCTCGTCGGCGACGCCGGGGTCATCGAGCGTGAGGGTCACCGGGAACACGCGCACGCCGGCGATGGCGTGGGCCGCCGCCGGGGCTGGAATGGTTGCGATCAGGACAGCGCAGGCGAGCGCCGCCGTCGGGAGCGAAGGGGTCATGATGGGTCCTGGATGCAGCGGGATCACGGGCGGGCGGCATCGGCATGCCGCCGCGGACGGGGGATCGGGCTCAGGCCAGGTTGGGTGGACCGCGTGGGTAGTTGGCGGC
>CAXTJW010000312.1:0-4943 GCA_964244305.1 uncultured Acetobacteraceae bacterium | reverse complement strand
CGGGCGCCGAGCACCACGGCGGCGCCAAGGGTCCCGAACAGCGATAGCACCAAGGTGCCCGGCAGCAGCCCGGCCAGCAGGATCGGCACAGCCGCGGGATCGAGCTGCAGCATCACCGCCAGCGGGCCGGCTGCCAGCAGCAACGGCACTCCGGTCGCGAGCCAATGCGCCAGCGCCTTCACGGCAACGACCGCGCTGGCGGGCAGGCCGGTCAGCAACAGCTGGTCCAGCGAACCGTCCTCGAAATCCGCGCCGAACAGCCGGTCGAGCGGCAGCAGCGCCGCCAGCAGTGCACAGACCCACACAATGCCAGGCGCCATGCGGGCCAGCGTCTCGGGCGCCGGTCCAATCGCGAGCGGGAACAGGGTGCCGGCCAGCACAAAGAACAGCACCGCCGCCAGCGTGTCGGCGCCATGCCGGACCGAAAGCCGCAGTTCGCGAAGCAGCATCGCCCAAAATACGGTCACAGCCGCAACTCCGCCGGGCTATCGAGCGGCAGCGGCAAATGCGTCGCGGTCACGACCACTCCGCCAGCCGCCCGGTGCGCCGCGAGCAGCATGCCGAGCCGCTCGACCGACGCCGCATCCAACCCGAGCGTTGGTTCGTCCAGCAGCCACAGCCCGGCACGCGACAGCACCAGCCGAGCCAACGCCAGCCGCCGTTTCTGCCCGGCGGACAGCAGCCGCGCCGGCAACTCCGCCAATGCCGCAAGATCGACCGCCTCCAACGCCGCCGCCGCGCTGCCCTGCCCGACCCGGGTCGCCAGCGCCAAGTTCTCCATCGCAGTCAGCCCAGGCTTGATGGCGTCGAGATGGCCGAGATAGGCCACCGGCGCCGGATGCTCCCGCACATCCTGCCCGCGCCAGGCAATTTGCCCGGCGTCCGGACGCTTCAACCCGGCGAGGACACGCAGCAGCGTGCTCTTGCCCGACCCGTTCGCACCCAGCAGCAGCAACGCGCCGCCGTCCGGGACATAGAATGACACATCGCGCAGCACCAGCCGCTCGCCGCGGAATGCCGCGACCCCGCGGGCGACTAGGCCGGTCTGGCTCGAATTCTGCATGGCGCCTCATCAAAGTCGGCCCGGTCAGTGGACGCCTGCCCGTCATATATGGTCTAAGCCCATAGCAATTCGCAGCGTCCGCACGCCTTGGCTCTAAGCCGGCGTGCGGCCCAAAGGAAGGCATCGCCGCCATGAAGATGATCGGGCAAGACAGCCTGAAAACCCGCCGCACCCTGACCGCAGCCGGGCGCGACTACGAGTACTACTCCGTTCCCGAGGCGGCCAAGGCGCTCGGCGAACCGACCGACCGCCTCCCGGTCAGCCTCAAGATCCTGCTCGAGAACGTGCTGCGCTTCGAGAATGGCGGCAGCTACACCGTCGACGACGCGCGCGCCATCGCCGAGTGGGCCCGTACCGGCAGCAGCACGCGCGAAGTGCCGTTCCGCCCGGCGCGCATCCTGATGCAGGACTTCACCGGCGTCCCCGGCGTCGTCGACCTCGCCGCCATGCGCGACGGCATCACGAAGCTCGGCGGGCGGCCGGACCAGGTCAACCCGTTGATCCAGGTGGACCTCGTGATCGACCACTCCGTCATGGTCGACCACTCCGGCACCGCCAGCGCGCTGCATGAGAACATGGACGCCGAGTTCAGCCGCAACGGCGAGCGCTACAGCTTCCTGCGCTGGGGCCAGACGGCATTCCAGAACTTCCGCGTGGTACCGCCGGGCGCCGGCATCTGCCACCAGGTCAACGTCGAATACCTCGCACAGACGATCTGGACCGCCGACATCGAGGGCAAGACCTTCGCCTATCCCGACACGCTGTTCGGCACCGACAGCCACACCACGATGGCCAACGGCATCGGCGTGCTCGGCTGGGGCGTCGGCGGCATCGAGGCGGAGGCGGCGCTGCTCGGCCAGCCGATCGCCATGCTGATCCCCGACGTCATCGGCTTCCGCCTGACGGGCGCGCTGCCCGAGGGCTCGACGGCGACGGACCTCGCCTTGACGGTCACGCAGGTCCTGCGCAAGGCCGGCGTGGTCGGCAAGTTCGTCGAGTTCTTCGGGTCGGGCCTCGGCGACCTTTCGGTCTCGACCCGGCTCACCATCGCCAACATGGCCCCGGAATATGGCGCGACCTGCGGCATCTTCCCGGTCGACAGCACGACGCTCGACTACCTGCGGCTCACCGGCCGCGACGAGGCGCGGATCGAGTTGGTCGAGGCCTACGCCAAGGCGCAGGGCATGTGGGTGGACGGGACCACGCCGGAGGCGGTCTATAGCAGCGTGATCGAGCTCGATTTGTCGACGGTGATGCCGAGCATCGCCGGGCCGAAGCGCCCGCAGGACCGCGTGCTGCTGAAGGACGCCTCCGCCGCTTTCCGTGCCGATCTCACCAAGGGCCTGGGCGTGCCGGCGAACGACGCCGGTAAGAGCGTTGCGGTGGCCGGCCGGAATTACGAGATCACCCATGGCGACGTGGTGATCGCGGCGATCACGAGCTGCACCAACACCAGCAATCCGTATGTCATGCTCGGCGCCGGGCTGCTGGCGAAGAAGGCGCGGGCCAAGGGGCTGCGGCCCAAGCCGTGGGTCAAGACCTCGCTCGCCCCCGGCAGCCAGGTGGTGACGGAATACCTCGACAAGGCCGGGCTGAGCGAGGAGCTGGACGCGCTCGGCTTCCAGCTCGTCGGTTATGGCTGCACGACCTGCATCGGCAACTCCGGTCCGCTGGACGAGGAGATCGCCGAGGCGATCGAGGCCAACAAGCTGGTCGCGGTGTCGGTGCTGTCGGGGAACCGTAACTTCGAGGGCCGGGTGCATCCGAACGTGCGCGCCAACTACCTCGCCAGCCCGCCGCTGGTGGTGGCCTACGCGCTGCTGGGCACCATGAACGAGGACATCACGACGGCGCCGCTCGGCACCGGCAGCGACGGGCAGCCGGTGTATTTGAAGGACGTGTGGCCCAGCGACCAGGAAATCCTGGAGACGGTGCGGGCCAGCCTGAACCGCGAGCAGTTCATCCGGCGCTACGGCGAGATCTTCCAGGGCACTAAGGAGTGGCAGGCGATCGAGGTCGACGCCAGCAGCCAAACCTATCGTTGGAACAGCGGTTCTACTTATGTGCAAAATCCCCCGTATTTCGACGGGATAACGATGACGCCGGCGCCGGTGACGGACGTCGTCGGCGCGCGCGTGCTGGCGATGTTCGGCGACAACATCACCACCGACCACATCAGTCCGGCCGGCAACATCAAGAAGGCCTCCCCCGCCGGCGAGTTCCTCGGCGAGCACCAGGTGATGCAGCGCGACTTCAACAGCTACGGCTCACGCCGCGGCAACCACGAGGTCATGATGCGCGGCACCTTCGCCAACATCCGCATCAAGAACGAGATGGTCGCGGGCGTCGAGGGCGGCTGGACCAAGTACCAGCCGTCGGGCGAGCAGATGCCGATCTACGACGCGGCCGAACGCTATAAGCGGGACGGCGTGCCATTGGTCGTGTTCGGCGGCAAGGAATACGGCATGGGCTCGTCGCGCGACTGGGCGGCGAAGGGCACGGCGCTGCTGGGCATCAAGGCCGTCGTGGTCGAGAGCTTCGAGCGCATCCACCGCTCCAACCTGGTCGGCATGGGCGTGTTGCCGTTGACGTTCAAGGACGGTACGACCCGGCAGTCGCTCCAGCTTACCGGCGCTGAGACGATCGACATCCTGGGCCTCGAGGAGCTGCGCGCCGGCATGGACCTGCGCATGCTGGTCCACCGCGCGGGCGGCACGACGGACGAGATTATGCTGAAGTGCCGGGTCGATACCGACGATGAGGTGGAATACTACCGCAACGGCGGCATCCTGCATTACGTGCTGCGGGAGATGGCCCGCGCCGCCTAGAGCTTTTCCGATCGGACGATGCTCTCGATGACCCGGCCTCGCCTGCTCAGGGCGGGGCCGGACGCCGATCTGGGGCATCTGCCGGTCAGCCTCGACCTGCGGGCCCTAAGCGTGGCGGAAGGCGTACGCGCCGCGTTGTCCGTCGCCGTCATCGTCGCGGCCAACGAGTGGATCGAGTTCCCGCCGCTGAACGAGGCGGCACTCGCGGCATTGCTGACTTGTCTTTGCGACGCTGGCGGGCCAATTCGCCGCCGGCTGCCGCCGCTAATTGCCTTTGCCATTATCGGTGCGAGCCTGACGGCGGGGTTGGGACTGTTGCGCTCGATGGGCCTCCCCGTCGTCGTGCCGGTTGCCTGCATGCTGATTTTCTGCACCAGCTTCGCCCGCATCTGGGGTCAGAGCGCGCTGCAGGTCGGCAATCTGTCGACCGTGGTCGCCGTGCTGGCGATGGACCGCAGCGTCGATCTGGACGAGGCCGGGATCCTTGCCGCGGCCTTCGTGGGCGGCAGCCTGTGGGCGGCGCTGCTCACGATGGTGATCTGGCGCCTGCATCCGTTCCGCCCCTCCCGGCGCGCGGTCGCCGAGGTGTTCCGGCGCATGGGCGTGCTGGCTGGCGACCTTTCCGCGCTGGTCTCGGCAGCGTCCCCGTCACGAGCGGCCATGTCGAAGGCGTGGACCGACCATGCCCGGGCGCATCGCCGCCACGTGCGCGACGGGATCGAACTGGCGCGCACCATGGTGCTCGACACGGTGCGCGTTCGTGGCCAAGGCAGCGCACGGGCCGGCCAGGCGTTGATCCAGGTCGAGGCGGCGGACCAGTTGTTCGGCGGCCTGATCGCCTTGTCGGAGGTGCTGGAGTCGAGCGGACCTGCCATCCGGACCATCGCGGTGCGCCTGCTGCACACCTTGCGCCTGCTGTTGGCGGTCCTCGCCGACGACACCGCGCTGGACACGGCGCCCGACGACCCTACCCGGCGCGCCATGATCGAACGGCTGTTGGACACCCTGGCGGACATCGGCCGATCCGACCCGGCGCTGGCGGGCGTCACCGG
>CAXTJW010000311.1:0-4967 GCA_964244305.1 uncultured Acetobacteraceae bacterium | reverse complement strand
ATGCGCGGATTTCGGCACCCGACGCGACGCTCACGCCGGGTCCGAACACCACATGTGGATGCACCGTGACGTCGGGCGCCAGCACGGTATCGGCGCTTAGGAACACGGTCTCGGGCGCAACCAGGGTCGCGCCGCCGTCCATCGCGGTTCGACGCAGCCAGCCCTGCACCGTCGCCTCCGCCTCCGCCAACTCGGCGCGTGAGTTGATACCGCGCAGCTCCGCGAACGGCGCCTCGACGGCGGTCACGCGGCGGCCCTCGGCACGGGCGAGCGCCACGCAGTCGGTCAGATAGAACTCGCCCTTGGGACTGGGCTGCACCTGGCGCAGCCAGCGCAGGAAATCGCCGGCGTCGGCGCACAGCACGCCCGCGTTGCACAGGCCGACCTCGCGCTCGGCGGCGGTCGCGTCGGCCCACTCGACGATGCGGTCCACGTCGTCGCCCTGGGCCAATATGCGGCCATAAAGGCCGGGGTCGGCGGGCCGCATGGCCAGCAACGCCAGCCCGATACCCGGTTGACGGCGGCGCTCCAACAGGCGCTGCAGCGTCGCGGGCCGGATCAGCGGATTGTCGGCATACAACACCGCGACATCGCCGTCGCCGAACTGCGCCGCCGCCTGCAGCGCCGCATGGGCGGTGCCCAGCCGGTCGTTCTGTACGACAACCGGATGCGGCGCCGCGGCCCGCACCAGCGCCTCCATCCCGGGGCCGGCGACCACGACGATGCGGTCGAACGCCGCGGCGCAGCTCGCGATCAGATGCTGCAGCATCGGCCGGCCCGCAATCGGGTGCAGCGCCTTGGGAATTGCGGACTTCATCCGGGTGCCCAGCCCGGCGGCCAGCAGGACGGCGGTTGTTGTCATCGGCATGGGGTAGCGTCCGGCTCCTACCCATGTCAAAGGCCATGAATGCAACCCGGCCTCAGCCGCGAACCTGGAGTGCCTTGGATGGAAGCGACATTGCTGCTCGACCTCGACGGGACGCTGGTGGACACGGTTCCCGACCTATTGGCCAGCCTGAACCGCCTCGCAGCGTCGCTGGGCCTGGAGGCGTACTCGACCGCGGAGGTCATCCCGATGATCGGCGACGGCGCCGGCGTGCTGGTGCGCCGGGCGATGGCGGCGCGTGGGCGTGAGGCGACGCCGGGAGATATACAGTTCCTGCTGGCCGACTACACCGCGCATGTTGCCGATGGGTCGCGGCTGTTCCCCGGGGTGGAGGCGACGCTGCACGCCATGGCGGCCGATGGCTGGCGGTTCGCGGTCTGCACCAACAAGCCGGTCGTGCCGGCGCGCGAGCTGCTGTCCTCGCTCGGCGTGCTGGAGTTGTTCGCCGCGGTCGGTGGCGGCGACAGCTACCGCACCCGCAAGCCGGATCCCAAGCACCTGCTCGCGACCTTGGCGGACGCCGGGGGCCGGGTGGATGCGGCGGTGATGGTCGGCGATCATCACAACGACGTGCAGGCGGCGGCGGGGGCCGGAGTGCCCTGCATCTTTGCAGCCTGGGGCTATGGCGCGGCCCCAGCGGACGTTTCGGCGACTGCGGCGGACTTCGGCGAAGTGGCGAAGCTGGCGCCGAAGCTACTCGGGCGCGGCTAGGTACCCGGCGCTACTCGGGCGCGGCTAGGTACATCGTCAGGCTGCCGATCGCATCGGTCTCGAACTGCATGCGCACCGGGATCAGCGGGCCGCCCGGCGCCGTCGCGGCGAACCAGGCGCTGCCGCGGCGCGGCTGCTGCGCCTTCGCACGGTCGCCGTCCAGCTTGAAGCCGGCGAGCTGCCTGCCCTCGAAGTCGCAGCGCAGTGCTGCTCCGCTGAAACTGGAGCGCCCGGTCGGCTCCAGCGTCTCCGGCCCGATCGTGCGCGCGCTCAGCTCGGCAAGGCGTCGGCCGTCATAGGTGCGGGAACGGCCGTCGCAGCGGCCCGATGCGTTCACCTGGCGCACGAGCCGCGCCATGGCGCTCAGGCTGTCGATCGTGCCGGCCTGATCGGCGGGCGGCACCGGCTCGCGTTCCTGCTCGTTGGGCGGGTTTAGGGTGCGGATCTCCGGCTGGCCTCGGGGATAGTCGATCTGCGTGACGCGAGGGCTGCCGCGCAGGTTGCCGGAGCTGTAAAATCGCCGGGGCACCGGGCGGTCGCCGGTGAAGGCTCCATCGACGACGGTGTCCTGCTCCGCCCGTATCAGGAAGCCGACTGTCCCAGCCGTGCGGTAGGCAAGGTGCACCCGGTAGTCGCGCGGTGTGATCCCAAAATCCACATCGAGGCGCAGCACATTCAGCCCGGCCGCATAGGCAGCGTAGTGCATCTGCGCCGTCTGCGCCCGCGCGGCAGGCGGGGAACCCAGGAGGCCGCATAACAGGATCAGTGCAGCCGCAAGATTTCGCATGCCGCGACATTGACCCATTTTGCGCACCGCGCAACTTGACATCGACGGGAGCCGGCCCCTACACAGCCAGCCCTTGGATGCCGCCAAGACTAGCTGGCGTAAGGATCGGGGGCGCGTAGCTCAGCGGTAGAGCATTCGCTTCACACGCGAAGGGTCACAGGTTCAATCCCTGTCGCGCCCACCAGCCGGCCTCGGCGCATTCCCCTCCCCCAAATCCCACCACAGCCCGGCGAACGCGGCGATGCCCTCCCGCGCCGGCGCAATCAGCAAATGCTCGTCGGGGCCGTGCTGCTTGCAGCCGTTGTAGCTGTGCGGCACCCAGACGAGCGGCGTATTCAGGTGGTCGACGAACACGTCCCCCGGCAGCCCGCCGCCACCGTTCGGAATGAGCTGCACTGTGCCGCCCAGGGTGTGGGCCATGCTGGCGACCGCCCAGCGCACCCAGGGATTGGCCGGGTCGGTGCGGCTCGCGGCCATGCGCACCCCCTGGGAGATGATTTTCACCTCCGGAAAATCGGCCGTGTCGAGATGATGCCGCAGCGCCGGCTCGAACGCTGCCGGGTCGGTGTCGACGGTATAGCGGATTTGGCAGCTCGCCCGGGCATTCGGCGCCACGGCGTTCACCGGGTTCTCCGGCCGGCCCGACAGCATCGCCAACACGATGAAGCTGTTCCAGCCGTAGATCTTCTCCGCCGCCGACAGGCCCGGCTCGCCCCAGCCTGGGTCGATGGTCGCCGCCTCGCCCTCGGCCACCAGCTCCAGGCCGCGCAGCGCGTCGCGCACGCTGTCGGGGATCGCGGCCGGCAGCCAGCCTGGCACGAGGATGCGGCCGTGGCGGTCGGCGATGCTGGCGATGGCGTGGGACAGCACGATGGCGGGGTCGGTGGTCATGCCGCCCCAGTTGCCGGAGTGGACGCCGCCGGGCCGGATGTCGAGCACGAGGTCGAAATGGAACGTGCCGCGCGTGCCGGTCGAGACGGTGGGGGTGGCCGAGTTCACCCGCGGGCCGTCGCTCGCGATCAGCACGTCGGCGGCGAGCCGGTCGCGGTTTGCGGCGACGAACTCGCGCAGGCCCTGGCTGCCGCGCTCCTCGGCCATTTCCAGGATGAGTTTTATGTTGAAGCCGAGGCGGCCACCGCGTTCCGCGAGCACGGCCTCGAGCGCCGAAAGATTGATGGCATGCTGGCCCTTGTTGTCGGCGGTGCCGCGGCCGAACCAGCGGTCGCCCTCCTGCGTCAGCACCCAGGGGTCGAGCCCGGCGCGCCATTGGTCCGCGAGCCCGCGCACGGTGTCCCCATGGCCGTAGGTCAGCACGGTCGGTCCGGCGCCCTCGATCCGCTCGGCCAGCAGGATGGGGCCGAAGCCCGGCACGGGATTGGCGTGCAACTCGACCGCGAAGCCCAAGCGCTCGAGCCATGGCCGGATGTGCGATTCGAGATAGCCGGCAAGGTCCGCGTCGTGGCCGACATCCTGCGACGTGCTGGGCACCGCCACCAGCTCGGCAAGCCGCGATTGGAAGCCGCCATCGTCGAAGAACGCCGTCGCGCGGGCCACTGCCCCTGCCCTGGTTCCGTTCATGCTTGTTGTCCTCCACACATACGATCAGGATATTGTTTTGCCCGGCCGCCGATCCGCAAGCACCCGCAGTGTCGTCCATAGCGTGCGCCAGCCCCCGTGCAATATCGCAGTCATGGCGGCGAACCGGGCCGCGTCGTCCGTCGTCGGCGGCGCAAGATGCGGCCGGAAGCGGCCGTGGCGTTCGCTCACCGTCTTCACGACCGTCATGCCGAGCAAGCCCTCCGCCCCCCGCGTGCTGCCGAAGCCGCTGCGGCCACGGCCGCCGAAGGGCAAACGCGGGTCGGCGGTGGGCACGATCAGGTCGTTCACGCAGACCGATCCGGCAGCCACACGCCGCGCCATAGCCTGTGCCGCATCGGCCGGGCCGAACACGCTGGCGCCGAGCGCGTAGGGACAATCCGTGGCTGCAGCCAATGCCGCCTCGGGCGTGTCGACCGGGATCAGCGCCAGCCATGGGGCGAAAACGTCGTGCCGCAGCAGCGCCATGCCGGGCCTGGCGTTGGCGACCACCGTGGGTCGGCCGGCCCCACCCGACGCGAGCCGGGCGCCTTCGGCCAAAGCCTGGTCCACCAGCGTCGACAGCCGGGCCGCGACGGCGGCCGGCGTCGCCGCGCCAGGGATCGCAGGCAGCCGGGCCAGCAGCTTCGCCTCCAGCGCCGCCGCGTCCGCATGCATGACGAACACCCGCCGCGGCGCGATGCAGGTCGCGCCGCCGTTCAACCGCAACCCATAGGCGAGGCTCGAAGCAGCCAGGTCCAAATCTGCGCCCGGCAGCACGAACACGGCGTCCGAGCCCGACAGCTCCATTGTGGTGGGCGTGAGCGTCGCCGCGGCCGCTTCCATCACGCGCTGGCCGGTCTCGGCGCTGCCGGTAAGCACGATGTGATCGAACCCGGCGCTGACGGCTGCCTCACCCATCGCTGTGTCCAGGACCTGAAGCACACCGTCCGGCAACCCGGCCTCGCGCAGCAGCGCCGCCAGCGCTCGCATCGGCGCCTCGCAGCC
>CAXTJW010000310.1:0-4972 GCA_964244305.1 uncultured Acetobacteraceae bacterium | reverse complement strand
CTCGATCACCTCGGGTACGCTGTTCGCCTGGCACAAGCTGCCGCTGCGGACCTATTTGCTCGCCGTCGCTGGCTTCTGCAACGAGGTCAAGGGCAAAAGCATGCTCGCCTTCTCCCGCGAGCTCGATGTGCAATACAAGACGGCCTTCGTGCTGGCGCACAAGCTGCGCGAGGCTATGGCGTCCAGCGTGAAGGGCCTGCAGATCGGCGGCGAGGGACGGGTGGCCGAGATCGACGGCGCCTACTTCGGCGGTCATGTCCGGCCGGAGAACAGAACCGCCGACCGGGTCGACCGGCGGCGAGCCGAGAACCGGTCGGGCAAACGCCGTGTCGTCGTGGTGATGCGCGAGCGCGATGGCCGCACGCTGGCGCAGGTGTTTGCCGGCGAAGAGGTCGCCGTGCCGGTCATCCGCCAGCGGATCGCCCACGGCACGATGGTGCACGCCGACGAAAGCCCGGCCTGGAACCCGCTGCACGCCCGGTTCGCCATGCAGCGGGTCAACCACCAGGACGGCTACAGCGTCGATGGCGCCTGCACCAACGGGGCAGAGTCCTACTTCTCCCGCCTGCGCCGTGGCGAGCTCGGCCACCATCACCACATCGCCGGTCCCTATCTCGTCCGCTATGCCCAGGAAGCAGCATGGCGGGAAGACCTCCGCCGCGTCAGCAACGGCGAGCAAACGCATGGCATCGTCGGCTTGGCGATGCGAAGCAGCCCGTCCGTCGACTTCTGCGGCTACTGGCAACGGGCACAAGCCGTCTAGCCGATCCGCCACGAGACCACGCCGGCGATCTCGACCCGCTGGATCGTGGCCTTGGCCCGGCTGAGCGACCCAAGAATTGTCTTCTGCACCAGCGCGCAGCTGCGTTCATCTGTTGTCGCGATGGCCCTCACGACCATGACCTGTTCAGTGAGCGCGCGCGTCGTCATGGGCTGCGGCGCCTCACGCAGCACGTCATGGATCAGCCGCAGGCATTCGCCAGGACGAAACCAGGTGCCGCGGGGCCGCTGTTGCCGGGGGTCAGCCTCCTCCGGCGCGAGGTCTGGATCAAACAAACGCATGGCGGCGTCGAGATGCACCAGACTGGCACGATGGTGGACGATCTGCTGCTCCAGTTGGCTCACCATCCCGCTCAGCTCGGATCGCTTCTCGCGCAAAGCGCCCATGACGTGCGGCTCGGCCATCGCAACTCTCCATCCTGGATCAAGGTTCAGGATGGTAACCGGATGACCCTACCCCTCGGAACAAGGGCGTGGTGGCAGTTGCTACATGATACCGCGAATTAGAGCAGGGCGGCAAAGGTGTCGGTCGAGCGGGCGGTAGGTCTGGGAGGTGATCTCGTAGCTGGTGTAGACGACGGCAGTAACTGCGATGACGTACAGCGGCGACGTATTCTTAAGCTGCAAGATGCACTGGTTGACAAAGGGCAGGATCATGCGCGTGGTGCCCTGGGGCAGTATCACGAGCCACATCATGAGATGCCAGCGGAGATCGGGGGCGCTGGCGGTCGCGTGGGCGCCAATACAGCTCTGGTCTTCGTGTATCAGGTTGACGGCGTCGGTGACCTCACGAAGCCAACGCTTCCGACGCCAACTTGCGGCGGCATACGCCGACCGCGCAGAGAACCATGATCCGATAAGGGCTACCCATCCCCAGCACGACATTCCAACAATTGGCTTGACCCGTGAACCCGCCTTCAGAGAACAGTGCCCCTTGGGCGCTCAAGGTACGGCGGCCAGGGCGCGACGGGCGATAAGCTGTGCTACCCGCTTTGCCTCGGTGACCGCTGCGCGGAAGTGCGCTCCGGCCCAGATACGGCTCTCGGCGCAGTCTTCGCCCATGGCGGCAAGGCTCTGATAGGTCCGCTTGGCCCGGATGCCGCGGTCGGCGAGCTTGCTGTGCTGCCCCATGCCCATCGTGATCCCCTCCGGTGGCCGGCCCGGTTGCGCGACATAGCTGACTGGGCCGGCCAGGTCCGGGAACGTGGCCTGCAGCACCATGGCCCCCGTAAAGCAGTCGGAAGCATGACCGGACGGATACTCCGGATGCGGCGGCGTGTCGATCAAGGGCATCCAGTCCGGGTCGGGTGCGACGCCGAGGATCCCCGCGTGGATCGCTGTCACCGGCCGCCAATAAAGAAAATGCTCTTTTTCCCACCAGATCAGGATCGCGCTGTCCGCCATGGCGGTCGCGAGCTGGGACATGATGCGGGCCTCGGTAGCCAGGCTCAGGCTCGCCGCTCTGGCTTCCAGCAAGGCTACGCCCAGGTAGATGAACCCGCGTTTGGAGCTTTGGAAATACCAATACGACGCGGCCTCGGTCTGCAACGGCGTACGCAGGGCGGATTGCTGGCCGCCGATGTCGCGCACCTGTTCCAGCTCCGCCCGCAGCCGTGGGTCCTTGGCGGCGAAAGGTGGCGGAGGCGGCACCTCGGCCGCACTGCTGAACAGGAATGGCCTGATGTCGGTTGTCGAGCTGTTGCGGAACTCTTTGGGCGCCAACTGCCAGCCGCCGGGTGCGGACGATGTCGGGAACAGGTGCACCCGGCTGAACCCGTCGTCCGCGCGACGCCGCACAGCCGTTTTCCCGATCACCTCGTCCAGTGCGACGCCGGCGTCCTCCGCCGGGCCATCGGGCGTTCGGGCCAGGGCGCGAGCGTAGGTGCGCTCGATCTCGTCACGGTCGTCAGGATGCAGCAGGATCAGCACCCGGCGTGCTGCGGCAGCCAGGGCTGCCATCGCGACCACCTCGCGGGGCATGCCAGGCGTGACCTGAGGCTCGTCCGCATCGTCCGGATGCTAGCGGGCATAGATGGGAACGGCTGCGTTCACCGCATCGTGCATTGCCTGGTGCATGATCGCCAGAGTGCGCCAGTTAGCGTTGCCGTGGCCGAGCCGGTCGGCCGTGATCGTCCAGTCTGCGACGGCGTCCCTGGCCAGGGTCGGGCTGGCCGCGGTGCAAACAACCAGGATGGCCAGCGCGGCCAATCGACGTAGGACAGGAGTCAGCGCCATCGTCATCGGTTTCCTCATCATAGGCGGCGCCGATACGATGTCATGCCACTCGGCGCGACACCTGTCCTGGTCGTGTGTCGGTGGCGTTGTAGCAGGGAGGCGCGAGCACCTGCAGTTCGCCCCCATCCTGATACCGTCAGCTTAGATTCAAAACGAGGCGCAGACCCTCGTGTATAATGCATGATAAAACAACTCAGCGGCTAAAAGGGTTGGTGAAATATTCGGGACTGCTGGGCAGATTTCAGCGGGTCCAATACGCCTTCCAGCTATTTGCTATCTATAAAAGGTTTGCCCGGGTTCACCGCCGAGTTCCGGGGTCCCTTACCTGTTCCAAAAGTCATTAGCCTCTTCTTGGTGTTGGGCCCAAACTTATCGGCAAAACCGGGTAAGCCTGGTCATACTGACGGTCTACATTCGGCCGTCATACGGTTGCTACGTCACCGGTTTTCCCGGACCGGGACGCTGAGCCCGCTCAAAGTCGGGTCATTTAATCGTTCCAAGACTGGAAGGCGCTAACGACCACAGCATCTGAAACGTTGCCGTCGGAAGGCGAAAAGAACCCGATGACAACTGAACGATTTAATTATCAGCCGGCACCAAACTGACTGAAGAATATTCGCCCATACTAATCTTGCGAGAATGGACGTTATCGCAAGTTGACGGCAGGGAAGGGCGTACGCTATCCTCTCGGCATGAAAGTCAAAGCGCCGCGTCCGGATCGCAGCCCCTCGTCACACACGATCCAGGCCGCCACCAGTCAACTCACTCCCGATGCGCCAACACCCGCCCGGGCGCGCTCTCGAAGCCTCGCAGATGGCTACCTTGTCGCCGCCGACGCGCCCTCGACCGTGCGCGCCTACACGGCCGACTGGACGCACTTTTCCTTGTGGTGCGCCTCGCGCGAGTTCGTGCCGATGCCGGCGAGCCCGACGCTCGTCGGCGACTACCTGTCCGACCTCGGCGAGGGCTATGCCCGGTCCACCCTGCGCCGCAAGGTCGCAGCCATCGCACGCGCCAATCGCCATGCCGGCCATCCGCTCGACACCCGCCATCCGTCGATCCGCGACGTGCTGCGCGGGATTGGCCGCACCCACGGCAGCCCTCCCAAGCGCGCCCAGGCGCTGGCCACCGAGGAGGTGCAACGGCTCGTGGCGACCTGCGATGCGGGCCTGGTGGGGCTGCGCGACCGCGCTCTGCTGCTGATTGCCTTCGCCGGCGCGCTGCGGCGCTCCGAGCTGTGCGGGATCGAGGTGGAGCACATCACCTGGAAGCCGAGGAGCCTCGAGCTGCTGATCCCGCGCTCGAAGACCGACGCCGAGAGCGAAGGGGCGCGCATCGGCATCCCGCGCGGAAAGCTGGACGCCACGTGTCCGGTCCGGGCACTTCGGACCTGGCTCAATGCTGCTGAGATCGAGCATGGGCCCGTGTTCCGTGCCGTTACCCGCCATAACACAATACGCTCGGCGGCGCTGAGCGGCGAGGCCGTGCGCCTGATCGTAATGAAGCGCGCCCGCCTGGCCGGGATCAAGGGCAGCCGGCTTGAGCCGGTCTCGCCGCACGGGCTGCGGGCGGGCTTCGTCACCTCGGCCTACCGGGCCCAGGTGCCGGACGAAGAGATCATGGGCCACAGCCGGCACCGGAGCCTGGCCACCATGCGCAGCTACGTCCGGCGCTCCAAGCTCAGCCATGCCAGCCCGGCCGGCAAAGTCGGCCTTTAGTCACCTCACCGGTGAGCAGTCCGGCGTCGATCAAGCGAGCGTGACCAAGCTGCGGTTGCTGGTAATGGCGTCTCGCCTCCGATGATCGTCCGTCAGTCAGCCCGCCAGCGCTGCCCGGCCGGCTACACCTGCTTGCGGTGTGTTATGGGCAGTGCATGACCTCGCCGAGCTATCCCCAGAAGAACAACGGCTATGCGGTGCTGCTGGGCGACTTGAAGGAGCGCATCCGGTCGGCGCGG
>CAXTJW010000309.1:0-5004 GCA_964244305.1 uncultured Acetobacteraceae bacterium | reverse complement strand
CCGCGCCGGCTGAACGAGTTCGCCATCCTGATCCAGGCGCGGCTGTGGACATCGCAGGTGGAGTGGAAGGCGCATTACCCGCTGGCCATGAAGGCGGGGCTGGCGGACGCGGTTGCGCAGGACCTGCTGGCCGGGCGGCGTCCGGCCGCAATGCAGCCGGACGAGGCGGCCGTGTATGACCTGTGCATGGAGCTGTCGACGCAGCACGCGATCTCGGACAAGACCTTTGCCGCGGCGAAGCAGCATTTGACGGACCAGCAGGTGGTGGACCTCGTGACGCTGTCGGGCACCTATGTGACGGTGGCGATGCTGCTGGCCACGGGGGAGGAGCCGACGCCGGACGGCTCGAAGCCCCTGCCGCCATTGGCGGCGAACTAGAAGATCGATTTCATGGAACGAGTTTAATGCCGTAGGAAGCGGTGCACTACAAGGCGAGCGAAGCGACGGGTCAGGCGTCCCTTGCGCCGCTCGCCCGGGCGCCCAGGTTCTCCGGCGCGTCCCGGCCGCTATCCGTGAAGGCCCGCCGCAGCGCGTCCACGTTCGGGCCAAAGATCGTCTTGCGGTTCGACACCACCCAGTCATACGACTCGCCGACCGTATCCAACGACTGCTGGAAGCGCGGCATCACCCAGCGCGCGAACAGCTCGTAGCTGCGCCAAGTCTGCTCGCGGTCGGCCCAGTCGTGGGCGCGGAACAAAAATCCGCCGAAGCCGCCTTCGCTGTGCCGCACCAGGTTCTCGATCCCGCGCGCGACCGTCTCGGGCGAACCCACCAGCGTGGTCCCGGCCGCAATGCCGTCCGTCAGCGGATCCTCCGAACGGCCGGGCGGGCGGCCCAGCGCGTCCTCGAAATACGTCACCGTCTCCAGCCGCTCACCCACCCGCACGTCGGCCATCGCCCGTTCGTCGGTCTCGGCGACGTGCACGTTCATCACCATGCGCCACTGCGCGCGGTCCATCGTCTTGCCGTGCTTCGCCGCCTCCTCCTCCGCGATCCGCCACTGCCCGGCGATCGCCGCCAGCCCGCCCGGCGCCCCGGCCCCAAGAGACAGGATGCCGACCCCATGCCGCCCGGCCACGACCGGCCCGGCCGGCGTCAATGTGCTCGCCACCGCGATCGGGAAATGCGGGTCGCTGTATGGACGCAGATGCAGCCGGGCGTCGCGCATCTCGAACCAGTCGGTCTTGCGGGTGACGGGTCCGTCGCAGCGCAGCAGCGCCATGATCGCCTCGAGCGACTCGTCCATGCGCCGCCGCTGGGTGGCCGGGTCGATGCCGAGCATGTAGGCGTCGGACACCAGCGCGCCGGGTCCGCAGCCCAGCATGGCCCGGCCGCGCGTCATGTGGTCGAGTTGGACAAACCGCTGCGCCACCAGAAAGGGGTGATGATAGGGCAGGCTGGTGACGCCGGAGCCGAGGCGGATATGCCGGGTCCGCTCCGCCGCCGCCGCGATGATCAGCTCGGGCGAGGCGATGACCTCCCAGCCGGCGGAATGGTGCTCGCCGATCCAGGCCTCGTCGTAGCCGAGCCGGTCGAGCAGTTCGATCATTTCGATATCGCGGGCGATGGCGAGGGTGGGGTTGTCGCCCCGGCGGTGGAACGGGGCCAGGAAGATGCCGAACTGCATGCCGCGCCGGGCCATGAGATGTCCTTCGGAGGTTTGCGGCCATGCTCGCGCAAACCAGCCGGGACGCCAAGCTCGATCCGAAGGCGCAGCTGCGAGGGGGTAGAACGGCTGCACTGGCCAAGCCGGCGTGCGGGGCCTGCGTCTACCGGGCCGTTATTGCCTTCGCGCGTTATTACTCTCTGACGTCAATGAATCGAGAAGTCAGTCGGCTTCAAGATTCGGTTTTCTTGTGCAATCAGGTAACCTGCCTCCTCGGATTGGCGCAGATAGTCGCCCCAGGCTGGGTCGGCTGCCATCGCCTCGCGCTTTGCCTCCCGATCGCCTTGGTTGTCGTAGGCCCACAAATGCACGACTTGGTTGAGCGGCCCCTCGGCCGTCGTATACCAGCCGAGGCAGCGGCCAAGATACTTCTGCTGCAGGTCCCAGGCATGATCCTTGTACAGCATGACGAAGGCCGCGAGCTTGCCCGGCCGAGTGGTATAGATGCGCATGTCCACTATCATGATATCGATAGGCCTCCCGTGCGAGACGTCGGCTGTCCCGTTGGCCAGCTTCATCGCCAACCTGTGCCTTATTGTCAACACGCGTGAGACAATCGTCAAATTACTTTGTCATCATCAAGCAAAAAATTTAGCGCTAAAATAGAAGGTAAGACGGATCGGCAATAATCGCTTGCAGAAGGAACCGAGCCATGCCCAACGCGCCCGCCCTCGCCGAGACCGACTTCGAGCCGACCAACCCTTACGCCCGCGAGGCGCAGATCTTCCCACGCCTCACGCACGAGATGGCGGCACGGATCGCCAAATACGGGACCGAGGAAAACCTTGTCCAGGGCGCGCTCGTATTCGAACGCGGTCAGCGCGGCGTCGATTTCTTCTTCGTCCTGGACGGCAGCATCGAAATCTTCGACGCCGACAAGCATGGCCGGCCCAACGTCTTCACCACCCACGGCGTCCGCCAGTTCACTGGCGAGATGGACCTGTTCAACGACCGCCAGATCCTCGTCTCCGGCCGGGCCGGCGTGGACAGCCGGGTCGTGCGCGTCAAGCGCCCGGACTTTCGGCGGCTGGTAAGCACCGAAGCCGACATCGGCGAGATCATGATGCGGGCCTTCATCCTGCGGCGCGTCGGCTTCATTCGCCAGGCCCAGGGCGGAGTCGTGCTGATCGGCCAGGGCCATGGCGGCGACGTCCTGCGGCTGCAGCGCTTCATGACCCGCAACGGCTATCCGCACCGGCTGCTCGACGTCGACGCCGACGCCGATGCCGGCGGCTTCCTCCATTGTTTCGAGCTCACCGCCGATCAGCTCCCCGTCGTGATCGCGCCCGGCGAGCAGGTGCTGCGCAACCCGTCGAACGCGGCGCTGGCCGACGCGCTGGGCCTGACCGAGACGCTCGATCCGACCAAGGTTTATGACGTGGCCGTGGTCGGCGCGGGCCCGGCCGGGCTCGCTGCGGCGGTCTATGCCGCGTCGGAGGGGCTCTCGACCATCGTCCTCGAAGGCATGGCGCCGGGCGGCCAGGCGGGCACGTCGTCGAAGATCGAAAACTACCTTGGCTTTCCAACCGGCATTTCCGGCCTTGCGCTGGCCGGCCGCGCCCAGGCGCAGGCGCAGAAATTTGGCGCACGGCTTGCCATCTCGCGCGCTGTCGTTGGCCTCGATTGCGGGAAAATGCCATATAGGCTGCGGCTCGACGACGGCCAGTCGTTGCCGGCCCGCGCGGTCGTGGTCGCAACGGGCGCACGCTACCGCAAGCTCGACGTGGCCGACTACGAGCGGTTCGAGGGCCAGGGCATCCACTACGCCGCGACCGGGATGGAGGCGCAGCTCTGCACCGGCGAGGAGGTGATCGTCGTCGGCGGCGGCAATTCGGCCGGGCAGGCGGCTGTGTTCCTCGCCCGCACCGTCGCCCACGTGCACATCCTGGTGCGGGCGCCGGGGCTCGCTGCGACCATGTCCGACTACCTCGTCCAGCGGATCGCATCTTCGGCCGGGATCACGCTGCATGCCCACACCGAAATTACGGCGCTGGCGGGCGATGGCCAGCTGCGCGAGGTGACGTGGACCAACCGCGCGACCGGCGTTGCCGAGACACGGCGCATCAGCAACGCATTCGTCATGATCGGCGCCGAGCCGAACTCCGAGTGGCTGGGCGGCTGCCTGGACCTCGACGCGAAGGGCTTCGTCCAGACCGGCCGGGACGCCGACGGCCAGGCGCTCAGCTCGGCGTTCGCGACCACGCGGCCCGGCGTCTATGCGGTCGGCGACGTCCGCTCCGGCTCGGTCAAGCGCGTCGCCTCGGGCGTCGGCGAGGGCTCGGTCGTCGTCCAGGCGATCCACGGCTTCCTCCACCCGGTTGCGGCCTGACCGCAGTGGAAACGGCGCATGACCTGCTCTGGGCGACGCAGCCGGTCATCGTGCTGCTGGCACTCGGCGTCATCGCAGCGGTGGCGAGCCGGACGATCGGCCTCAGCCCGATCGTCGGCTATCTGGCGCTCGGGTTAATACTGCGGGTGAGCGGCCTCAATGCTGTTGCCGATAGCGGCACCGTGGCGATCCTGGCCGAGTTGGGCGTCGTCTTCCTGCTGTTCGACATCGGACTGCACTTCTCGCTGGCCCATGTGCGCGAGCAGGCGCGCGACATCTTCGGCTTCGGCCCGGTCCAGGTGCTGTTCGGCACTGCCGGGCTTGCAGTTTTGGCGTGGCTCATGGGCCTGCCGCCGCTTGCCGCCGCGTTCGTCGGCGCCACGCTGGCGCTGTCCTCCACCGCGGTCGTCGCCGGGATCATCGCCGAGCGGCACCAGCAGAACTGCCCGGTCGGCCTGACCGCCACCGCCATCCTGGTGTTCCAGGACGTCGCGGCCATCTTCCTGCTGATCGTCGCCAACGCGCTGCAGGGCGGGGCGGCGGCGATCCTGCCCGCCGCCGGCATAGCGCTCGCCAAGGCAGCGGCGGCCTTCGGCATCGCGGTCCTGCTCGCACGCCTCGTGGTGCGGCCATTGTTCAACCTCGTCGCGCGCGGCCGCAACGAGGAGGTGTTCACCGCCATGGCCTTGCTCGTGGCGCTCGCCGCCGGCTGGGCGACCGGGCAAGTGGGCCTGTCCGAGACCCTCGGCGCGTTCCTCGGCGGCATGATCATCGCCGAAACACCCTACCGGCCCATCATCCAATCCGAGATCAAGCCGTTCCGCGGGCTGCTGCTCGGCTTCTTCTTCATCTCCGTCGGCCTCTCGCTCGACCTCGGCGCACTCGCCCGGCAGTGGCCAGCGGTGCTCGGCATCGCCGTCGCGCTCGTTGCGGCCAAGGTCCTGCTGAACGCCGCCGCGAGCCTCGTCTTCCGCTGGTCGGTGCCCGGCTCGACGCAGCTCGGCTTCCT
>CAXTJW010000308.1:0-5015 GCA_964244305.1 uncultured Acetobacteraceae bacterium | reverse complement strand
TCTTCACGGTCTGGTTGGGTTCAAGCCCGCTCAGGCCGCCCCGGTTCAGCGCGGAAATGTGCACGAATACGTCCTTGCCGCCGCCATCGGGCATGACGAAGCCAAAACCCTTCTCGGCATTGAACCACTTCACCGTCCCACGCTGCTCCACCGCCATGCTGGCGTCGACGGGCGCACGCGGCGCGGGCCGCGGCCGTTCGGCGGCGTAGGACGACTGCTGCGGCACCGCGGCGCCCTCATCGACACGGAGCACCTCGGCGATCTGCGGCCCCTTCTGGCCCGGTGAAACCAGCACGCGCAACGCCGCACCCGGCTGCACCGTCGTATGCCCGGCGCGGGACAGCACGCTCACGTGCAGGAACGCATCGCCGCCACCGCCCTCGAGTTCGACAAAGCCGAAGCCCTTCTCGGCGTTGAACCACTTCACCACGGCGCCGGTCTCGGGACCGGTTGGCGCAGCGCCCCGGGGAGCGCCGAAGCCAGGAGGAGCGCGGTCGCCGCCGCGTGGAACGAAAGCGTCGCGCGGAACATAGGGTTCGTCTCGGCCGCGTGATGGTGGAAAATCATCGTTCCGGTCGCGTCCGCGGGCTCCGCGGCGGGGGCTGTCAAAGGAACGGCGGTCTGGTGTGCGCATATCTGGTCTCAAACGGTATGAACGGAACGGAACATGGGACGCCGACGGCGCGGGCCAACCCATCGCAATAAGTAATCAGCTGTGACATTAGCCGTTCCCGGCGGCGAAGGCCAGCGAACACTTAAGCAATCCGCCGCACATTATCGCCGTTTTCAGCCCTGGATCGCCGTTTTCAACACTGAATCGCTTTTTCAACCCTGCGTCGCTTTTTCAGCCCTGGCCCAGAAGTCTTGCAAGCATCAACCCGAAGCCGTGCCGCACCGGGCCCGGGCTGGCGCCGCCATATAGGAACCGAGCACGGCGGCGATCTGGCACGCGGTCATGCGCCGCGGCCCGCGCCGTGCGGGCTGCCGCCGCACGTTGATACGCAACACCCCGCCACCCGCGAGCGAGATCCGCAGGCTGCCCTGCTGGATCGCGCGCACATAGAGCGGCACCCCCAGCCTCGCCGCCGGCATGCGGCCCTCGGCGATGGCCGCTACGCGCTCCCGGTAGTCGGCCGCGAGGAACGGCGTCCGCGAGTGGTAGTAGCCGACAGCGGTCATCCAATCCCCGGCCTCGTCGTGCAGGCGGCCGAGGAAACGGGCGGCGTAGTCGGTGTTGGCCGCCGGGTCGAATGCCTCATTGAGGTCGCGGAACGCCTGCGGATGGGATTGCAGGTTCACCTGCATGCAGCCGACATCCATCTGCTTCACGCCGCGCGCCAACGCCAGCCGGGTCCAGATCACCGCGGCGGCCTTGCTGTCGAAATAAACCGCGGCGCCATCGGCGTTGACCACCCAGGGCCAGGGCTGCAGGCCCGGCAATGGGGGCAGTGGACGGCCGCTCTCGGCCTTGGCAATCGCCGCCAGTATGCCCGGGGCGGTGCCGTGCCGGCTTTCGGCCGGCGGCAGAGCGGCGATGCACTCCGCGCTCTGCGTCTCGTCCCAGCTCCGGCCCGCCGTGTTGGTCATCGTCAGCTCCGGCACCACGGCAATTCCTGGCACCTCTGCCACCACGGCAGTACCTGGCGGCTCTGCCGCCGTCGCAGTCCCTGGCGGCTCTGCCGCCGTGGCAGGCAAGTAGGCCGCAATCAGGCAAGCCAATGCAATCCAAAGCAGCCGAAGGGACGTCATGACGCCGATCTAACGCCGTTTCCCGGTAATGCCTAACCTAATAGGTCGCCCATAGGCCGGGCACGGCGACTTCCAGCGAGTGGCCGTCGGGATCGCGGAAATACAGGCTGGTGCCGCCGAAGCTCTGGATCACTCGGCTTTCGACCGGGATGCCGAGCGCGGCCAGATGCCGCTCCCAAGCGTCGAGCTCCGCCAGCGGCACGGCGAAGCACAGATGCAGCGTGCCGTGGCCGTCGTGGGGCGGGATGACGCCGCCCGGCATCGGGCTCGGTTCGACCGATCCGCCGCGGCGGAACAGCAGCAGCACGCTGCCGCCGGGCACGGCCAGCCCGACCATGCGGTCCTCCTGCAGCAGGCTCTCGAAGCCGAACACGCGCTGGTAAAAATCGCAGGACCGGTCGAGATCGGCGACATAGAGCGACGATTCGAGTTGCCCGGTCACGCGCGGAACAGCGTCAGCCATGCTGGCAGGCCTCTCCCTACAGGCGGCGCAACACCTGACCGGCCGCCACGCGGGCACCGGCGCCCACGACCCGGGCACCGACGGCGCGAGCGTCGATTGCACGGGCACCCATGGCTCGCGCCGACGACCCGCTCAGCATCGCCAGCCCGATCAGCCCCACCCCGAGCGCCAAGCCGGCCAGGCCGCGATTCTTGTTGGCCCACATCTGCACGCTGGTGCTGAGGCTCTCGTTGTCGAACGGCCCGTGGGTCGCGGACGGCTGCTGGCCGGGGCCGTTCAGGTTCGGATCGCGTATCTCCACCGCGCCGCCTTGGTCCGATTGCTGCGCCGTCACGCCGAACTTGCCGGCAAAGAAGTCCAACACGCCGGGCGCGACCTTGTTCATCACCGCGAAGCCCAGGGTCGAGCCCGTCACCTTCACCTCGCGCCGGCGCGAGGTCGCGGCGAGGTAGATGGCGTCCGCGACGATCTCCGGCTGATAAACCGGCGGCGGCGGGCGGACCGGCTTCGGCATATGCGATGTCGCGTGATTGTAGAACGGCGTGTTCACCGCCGGAGGATGCACCATCGTAAGGTGCACCGCGCTGTGATCGTTGGCCAAATCGGCCCGCAACGCCTCGGTGAACCCGCGCAGCGCATACTTGCTGCCCGAGTACGGCGTCTGCAGCGGCACCCCGCGATAGCTGATGGCCGAGAGGATCTGCACGACGGTGCCGGCGTTGCGCGGCAGCATGCGGCGCAGCGCCACCCGAGTGCCGTTCACCGTGCCAAGATAGTTGACCTCCGTGACCCGGCGGAACTCGTCCTCATCGATGTCCATGAACTTGCCGTAGACGCTGACGCCGGCGTTGTTGATCCAGACGTCGATCGGGCCGAGCTCGTCCTCGATCTGCGCCGCAGCCACCTCGAGCGCCGCGCTGTCGGCCACGTCGGCCACCGCCACCGAAGCGGTCCCGCCAGAGGCGACGACCTCCTTGCGGGTGGCGTCCAGGTTCTCGGCACTGCGGGCGATCAGGCCCACGCGCCAGCCATGCTTACCGAACAGAGCAGCGGTGCAGCGGCCGATGCCGGACGACGCGCCCGTGATGACCACGACCCCGGGCGAAGCGGCGGGGCGCGGCGATGCGGTCGAGATGGCCGAGGCGGATTGCGTCATCAGGGCGGAGTCGGACATGGTTTCCTCGCGCGATAGGTTCAGGTCCGGACCCAACGCGGCCAGCACGCCGGGTTTCCTGCCGCATGCAAATGCCTTGGCATGGCCGGGCGGCAACCCCCATTGTCCATCAGCACATGCACGGGAGGTTTTCACCATGTCTAACGCACTCATCGTCGGCGCGTCCCGCGGCCTCGGCCTCGGCTTGGTGCGGGAGCTCGCGGGCCGCGGCTGGACCGTCACCGGCACCGTCCGGTCCGCAGCCGACCGTGCCGGCGTCGAGGCCGCGGGCGGCGCATCCGCCATCGCCGACATCACCGATGCCGCCGCCATCGCGGCGCTCCCCGCCACGCCGCTCGATCTGCTGTTCATCAACGCCGGCGTGATGGGGCCGGCGCACCAGGACGCCGGGCACGCCACCGCCGAGGAGGTCGGCGCGCTGTTCCTGACCAACGCCCTCGCCCCGGTCGCCGCCGCCCGCATCCTGCTCGACCGCATCGCGCCCGGCGGCGTGCTGGCGTTCATGACGTCGATCATGGGCAGCGTGGCCGGCAACGAACGCGGCGACATGGAGCTGTATCGCGCCAGCAAGGCGGCGCTCAATTCGCTGACGCGCAGCATGGTGGCGAAGCTCGATCACCCGCTCACGGTGCTGTCGCTGCATCCGGGCTGGGTGCGGACCGACATGGGCGGCGACAGCGCCGACCTCGACGTCGAGACCAGCGTCCGCGGCCTGGTCGACGTGATCCTGGCGCGCCACGGCACTCCGGGGTCGGCCTACCTCGATTACAGCGGGACCGAGCTGCCCTGGTAGTCGCGCCGCCGACGTCTAGGCAGCTGGCGTGTGGGCAACGGGCGGGTCGGCTAAACCGGCTCCAGCCCGCACCAGCCGGCGATGGTCAGCGCCAGCACCCGCGTCACGTCATGCATGGACGCGAGGCCCACGCTCTCGTCGATGCCATGGATGTTCTCGGCGTCCGGGCCGTAGCAGGTCGCCTGGACACCGCCATGCAGCGCATAGAAGCGCGCATCCGTCAGCCCGAGGGCGCTGTAGTGCCGCAGCTCCGCTCCCGTCACCGCCGCATGCATCGCGGTCACCGCCTGCGCGATCGGCTGGTCCGGTGAGAACACGCAGCCATCCGCCATGAAGCCCTTGAACTCGACCGCGAGCCGGGCGCCGTGCAGCCTCGGGTCGTCCGCTGCCTGCGTCACGAGCGCCTCGATCTCCGCCCGCACCGCGTGGCAGCTATGGCCCGGCATGACGCCGACCCGCACGCCGAGCCGGGCGCGGGTGGCGACGCTGCTGTTCCACTCGCCGCCGCTCAGGGTGCCGAAGTTGACGTTGATCGGGTGATTGTCGCCAGAGAACGCCGGATGCCGCAGCTCGGCGCGGTTCATCGTGTCCTCATAGGCGCGGAACCGCTCCATCAGCACATACGCCGCCTCGATCGCGTTCACCCCGGCCTGCATGTCGCGCACGTGCGCCGGGCGGCCGGTGACGGTCACCCAGGCCCAGACCACGCCGACCTCCGCGACATACAGCGCGGCGTAGCCCGGCCCGGGCTCGGGGATCACGCAGGCATCGGGCCGCGGCAGCGCGTGCATGACCGCGAGCGCGCCGTTGCCGGTGCACTCCTCCTCGATGACGGC
>CAXTJW010000307.1:0-5018 GCA_964244305.1 uncultured Acetobacteraceae bacterium | reverse complement strand
GCCGTTCATGGCGGCGGCGATGGCGGCGGCGCGGTCGCCGATCTCGACCGCGTCGGGCAGGGCGGCCAGGACGGCGCGGCGGATCGCGGCCGGCTCCTCGCTGCGCGGGTTGTCGTCGGTGACGAACGCGCGGTCGGCCAGCCGCGCAGCCGCGCCCATCAGCGGCCGCTTGCCGGGATCGCGGTCGCCGCCGGCGCCGAACACCACATGCAGCCGCCCGGCCGTATGCGGGCGCAGCGCCGATAAAAGCCGGTCGAGCGCATCGGGCGTGTGGGCGTAATCGACATAGACGGCGGCCCCGTTGGGCAGCGTCGCCGCGAGCTCCATCCGGCCGCGGACGCCCAGCAGCCGCGGAAGCTGGTCCAATGCGCCCGTGGTACCGGTCACGATCGCGAGCCCGGCCGCCAACAGCGCATTATCCGCCTGGAATCGTCCCGGCAGCGGGAGCATCAGCTCACGCCGGACGCCGCGGTACTCGATTTCGACCACCTGGCCGCTAGGCTGCGGAGTGGCGCGCAGCAGGCGCAGCAGGTCGCCGTCCTCGCCGACCCGATGCAGTGCCAGGCCGCGCCGCGCCGCAATGCCGCGCACCGCATCCAGGCTGTCCGCATCCAGCGACGTGCTGATGACGGCCGGAGCGCCTGCGGGAAGCAGCGCCGAAAACAGCCGCAGCTTGGCCGCGCGATAGGCCTCCGTGGTGCCGTGATAGTCCAGGTGGTCCCGCGTCAGATTGCTGAACCCCGCCGCGGCGAGCCGCACTCCATCGAGCCGGAACTGATCGAGCCCATGCGATGACGCCTCCAGCGCCACCGCCTGCACACCGTCGCGGGCGAGCGCCGCAAGCGTTTCCGCGAGCGCCACCGGATCCGGCGTGGTAAGGCCCGGGTTAGTCCGGCCAGTGCGGGTCGTCAGCCCGAGCGTGCCGAGGCTCGCTGCCTCGAGCCCGCTGCCGGCCATGATCTGCCGCAGGAACTCGGCGGTGCTGGTCTTGCCGTTGGTGCCGGTGATCGCGACGACGCGGTCCGGCTGCGGACCCGCCTGCAGTGCGGCGAGCCGGGCCAGCGCGCGGCGCGGCTCGGCGTCGAGGATCATCGGGCGGACCGGGACGCCGGCGGGCCATGACGTGCCGACCGGCGCCAGCACGGCTGCGGCGCCGCGCTCCACGGCCTCCGCGATGAAGCTGCGCCCGTCGGCGCGCCCACCCGGAATGGCCGCATACAGCATGCCGGGACGCACGCTGCGGCTATCGGCCGTCACCCCGGTGACGCCCATCGGCAAGCCCGGCGGCAACGCGAGCCCGATGCTCCGCAGCATCTCAGCGAGCCGCAACGGAGGTGACTGCCGGCCCGGCTTCCCGGTGCGGGGCCGCTGGCTCCTGCGGGGCTGGCGCCGCGGCCGGCACCGGCATTTGATGCAACAGAGGCGAGTGCGCCACGGCGGTTTCCTCGGGCTGCCGCCATCCGGCAGGCCGGCCCGGGCGCAACGCCATCGCCAACGTCGCCTGCGTCGCCGCCGCCGTCACCGTCTCCGGCATCAGCCCCAGCATCGGCGCGATCCGTGCGATCACCCGGCCCGCACCTGGCGCGCTCACGGCGCCGGCGGTCGAATACCCGGCGGTGCTGGCGTTGCCCTTCGGCTCGTCCAGCATGAAATAGACGGCGTAGCGCGGCGCGTTCATCGGAAACACGCTCATGAAGGCGCTGACGTTCGCGTGCTTGCGATAGGCATGGCCCATCGTCTTCTCCGCGGTGCCGGTCTTGCCGCCCACAAAATAGCCCGGCACGTCCGCCGGCTTGCCATAGCCATCCGTCACCACAAGCCGCATCAGCTTACGCACCGTGTCCGACGTCGACTGCCGCATGATCCGGTGCTCGCCGTCAGGCGGTTGCGGAGCAACACCGCTCCCGACGGGCCTGTCCGCTTCCAGGATCGTCGGACGCAGCATCATGCCGCCGTTCGCCAGCACCGCCGTGCCGCGTACCACATGCAGCGGCGAGACCGCGATGCCATGGCCGAAGCCAACGGTCATGGTGGCGATCTCCTTCCAACTCGCCGCCGGCTGCACGATCGGCTGGCCCTGCTCCGGCAGCTCGATGCCGACGCGGGTGAACATGCCCATCGCCTGCAGCCAGGACCGCTGCCGCTCAGTACCGACCTGCTGCGCCATGTGCGCGGCACCCAGGTTGCTGGAGTAGGCGATCACCTCCGGCAGCTCGAGCACACGGTGCTTGCCCTCGAAGTCCTTGATGGTGAAGCGGCCGATATGGATGTCGTGCGACGCGTCGAACGAGCTCCACAGCTGTGCTGCGCCGGAGTCGAGGGCCATGCCGGCGGTCTGCAGCTTGAAGGTGCTGCCGGGCTCGTACATGCCCGTCACGGCGCGGTTGAAGCGCTGCTGGTCGGACGCGTCGCCGGGCTTGTTGGCGTCGTAGTCGGGCAGGCTCACCATGGCGACGACCTCGCCGGTGCGAACGTCCATGACGATGCCGCACGCGCCGATGGCGTGGAATTCCGCCATCGACTGCGACAGCTCATCCCGCATCACCGCCTGCACCCGGACGTCGAGCGACAGCTTGAGCGGCTCCGGATTGTCGCGCAGGCGCTCATCGAAGAAGCGTTCGGCCCCCGCGATGCCGTGCGCATCGACGTCGACGCCGCCCAGCACATGCGCCGCCACCCGGCCCTGCGGATAGCTGCGGCGCTCGGTCGGCTGAAAATAGACGCCGGGGATGCCGAGGTTGTTGAGCGCAAGCTGCTCGCGCGGGGTGATGTTGCGGGCGAGGTAGACGAACTGCTTCTCGCTTGCGAGCCGCGCCTTCACGACATTGACGTCCAGGCGGGGCAGCACGGCCTTTATCTTCTCCGCGGCTTCGGCGGTGTCGATCATCTCGCGCGGGTTGGCATAGAGGCCCGCAGTCGGCAGCGAGAACGCCAGGATCTCGCCATTGCGGTCGACGATCATCGCCCTGGTATGCGGCCCGGTGTCCTGCTGCGGTGGCGGCGGCATCAGCGCCGGCACGCCGTCGGGCGCGGCCGGATCGCCGGCGGCCGGGTCGGGAAGCGGGACGAAGCGCGCAAATCTCTCGGTTTCGCTGCGGTCATGGCGCTTCGGCTGCATCGGGAACAGGACCGTGGCGCTTGCGAGCTTGAACGCCACTGCGCCGAACAGCACCATGAAACCCATGGAGGCGATCACGAGCCGACCGCGCGTCTTTTCCATCAGCGCACGGCGGGCCAGATCGGGCGCGCTGATGCGGACCGTCGGCCCAGGCGGCGCGTCGGGGCGGGGAGCGGGAGGCGGCGTATCCGTCATTTGGGTTCGGTCATCCCCGGTCAGCGCGCGCTGGCGATGGACGCCGAGGGCCCAAGCGGAACCGGCGGCGGCAGTAGCGGACGGACGCCGCCCAGGGCCGATTGAACCGGCTGGGCGCTGGCAGGCGGGTTGTAAGCGGGTTGCGGTGTCGGCGCCGCAAGACCGACGCCCTGAAGATGCGCCATGTGCACGACAGACTCGCCGATCGATGGCGCGGCGGGCGCTGGGGCGCGCGGGGGCGTTGGGGCCGGTAAGGCACTCGCGGCCATCGAGGGCGCTGGCCGGACCTTAGGTGCGGGAGCAGCGACGATCGGGCTGCTGCTCACGCTCACGACCGGCGCCAGCACCGGATGGAGGGGAACCGTCCGCGGGAGCGGAGGTGCCGCGGCGGTCTGGGCCGGCATGCGCGGCGGCGGCTTTACGGCCACGGCATGCGCCGGCACGGGGACGATGCTGGGGGCGGCGGCGATGGTGGGCGGCAGCGGCAAGGCTTCCGCAGCCTCCTCCTCGCCCGGTGCATCGGCCGTGCCGGGCGGCGGCAGGCGCGCGCCGAGCTCGGCGGCGGTCACGTACTGCGACGGCGCCACGCTTTTCAGCCCCAGACGGGACTTCGACAATGCGTCAAGGCGTTCCGGCTCGTTCAGCAGGGCCCACTCGCCGCGCAGCACGACGATGCGGTCCCGCGCCGCGTCGGTTGCCCGCATGGTGCGCTCGATCTCGCGGTCGAGCATCTGCGCCTCGTGCTTCGATTGATACAGATACAAGCCGGATCCTCCGGCCAGCAACAGGCATATGCAGGTGATGGGACGGATCATGCTGGGGCGGTGTTCCGGTCATGGGTTGCGGCATGGCGGGCCAGGGCGCGCAGCCGGGCGCTGCGGGCGCGGGGGTTGATGCGGGCCTCGTCGGCGTCGGGCCGCTCGGCGCCGTTGGTCAGCAGCTGGAAGCCTGGTGCCGCCCGATCGAATAAGCTGCGCGGGTCATGCCGCGACGGCGCCGGCGTGCGCCCGGCCGCCCCGAGCATGAAGCGCTTCACCAGCCGGTCCTCCAGCGAGTGGAACGACACCACCACCAGCCGGCCGCCCGGCGCCAGCAACGACGCACCCTGCTGCAGCGCGCGCTCGATTTCGCCCAATTCGTCGTTCACCCGGATGCGCAGGGCCTGAAAGCTGCGGGTGGCCGGGTCGATGCCCGACCGGTCCGGCGGCACGACCTTGCGTATGATGGCGGCGAGTTGCAGCGTCGTTTCGACCGGCGCCTCCTCCCGTGCGGCCACGATGGCGCGGGCGATGCGGCGGGACAGCCGTTCCTCGCCGAACTCGTACAATGTGTCGGCGAGCTCCGCCTCCGGCAGGCTGTTCACCAGGTCGGCCGCGGTCGGGCCGGCTGCCGCCATACGCATGTCGAGCGGGCCGTCGCTGCGGAAGCTGAAGCCGCGGGCGGGGTCGTCGATCTGGAACGACGACACGCCGAAATCCAGCACCACGCCGTCCAGCGTGCCGACGCCGTGTTCCGCCAGCAGGCCGACCATGTCGCCGAAGCGGCCCTGCAGCAGATGGAGGCGGCCGGGATGACGTGCGGCGAGTGCGGCGCCACGGGCGATGGCGGCCGGGTCGCGGTCGATCGCCCACAGCGTGCACGGGGCCGCCTCCAGGATCGCGGACGCATAGCCGCCGCCGCCGAAGGTGCCGTCCAGCAGCACGTC
>CAXTJW010000306.1:2140-5020 GCA_964244305.1 uncultured Acetobacteraceae bacterium | reverse complement strand
TGGACCACTACGCCTGGGTCGTGGCGCTGACGCGGATGATCAGCGCCGTGTTCCGGCGCGGCGGCGACGTTGCGTTCGTGGCGGACGAGCTGAAGGCGGTGTTCGATCCCCGCGGCGGGCAGTGGCAGAACGGCCGCTACGTGCCGTCGCTGATCGCGGCGATCGGCGGCATCCTGGAGCGGCACATGGCCACGACCGGCTTCCTGCCGCCGGCTAGCGGCGAGGCCGGCCCGATGCTGCCATTCGCCCCCGAACTGAACCGCCCGCTCGGCCCGCTTTGCCCCAAATGCAGCCAGCCCGGCCTCATCAGGGAGGCAGGATGCCTGAGCTGCCACAACTGCGGCTGGTCGAAATGCGAGTAGCTGGCGAGCAATAGGGCGCAATTAGCCAGGGGTGAGCCGCTTCATGTAGAAGATGCGGTCATGGCCGGCCGGGTAGTCGGTGATCCGGCCGCATTCGGTAAAGCCGAGCTTTTGGTAGAAGCCTGGCGCCTGGAACGTCCAGGTGTCCAGCCAGATGCCCTTCAGACCGCGCCGTTTCGCCTCGGACTCCGCCATCCGCATCACCTCCCGGCCAAGACCCTCTCCCTTGGCCGGGCCGAGGGCGAGGAGCTCGACGAACAGGAACCCGTAGCCGGTCCAGCCCCAAAGCCCACCGACCGGCTCCCCGCCCTCGTCGCGCACGGTGATCGCCAGCGGACCCCAGCGGCCCGGCCCGGCGGCGGCCTCATTATGGGTGAGAAGCGGCTCCAGGATTTTTGCCCGGAGCGAGATGTCGGGATCGGTTTCGAGGGTGACTGTCCATCGGCTGCCCCGCATCGGACTGTGCTCCTGCTTCAGGAATGGCCAGCGCCCTCAGGCCCGGGCGAAGCTCGCGATCTCTCGCGCGCCGTCGCGGCTGATGTCGGGGCAGCAGGCGGGAAAGACCTCGATGGCATGCGTGGTGCCCATCACCTGCCGGCACCGGGCCGCGACGCCGTTCTGGATCAGCAGCCGGTAGAAGTTGATGCCCTCGTCGCGCAACGGGTCGCACTCGTTGACGCTGATCACGACGGGTGGCAGCCCCTTGACGTCGTCGGCGCCGGCAAATCCGGGCCAGGCGAGCGGGTTGCGCGTCCGGAACGCCTCGATGCCATAACCGAAGGCGTTGCGGTTGTTGTGCAGGTTCAGGAAGATGCCTTCGTTCTCGGTCGAAGATGGGTTCTCCGGCCGCGGCCACTCGCCGGCGATGAACGGGCAAAGGGCATAAAGACCTCTGACCAGGCCGATGTCGCCATCCTGGTTGAGCTTCATTCCTGTGGCGAGCGTAAGGTTGCCGCCGCCGCTTTCGCCGGCAATGACAATGCGGCCTGTATCGATGCCCAGCGAAGTCGCGTTGGCGCAGACCCACTTGAGGCCCGAAACGCAGTCGTTGAGCCCGGCCGGGAATGGCGCCACCTCCGGCGCGGACGAGGCGTGCAGCGCATTGCGAAAGTCGACCATCGCCACCGCCACGCCCTGTGCGGCGATCATTCGACCAAAGGCACGGTAGTTGCCGTCATAGCAGGACAAGAATTGCATGCCGCCGCCATGGATGTAGTAGACGCAAGGCAAGATATGGTCGTGGTCCGGACGGATGAATTGAATATTGACCGTGTTGCCGTCGGGCGAGGAGTTGAAACGCTCGGTGCGGATACTGAGGCCTGTCGACGGTGCTATCTCCTCAGGGCCCATCGCTTCGAGGAAAGCCTTAAAACCGGCGGCGCCCGCCAGGGCAGCGTCTGAGTTCTCCTGTTCCAGCAGCTCCTCGCGGCTGGCGACTCTGGGCAGGGCTGGCAGACTGACCGCACCGAATATGGCCTTGATACGTGGGTCGATACGCGGGTCTTCTGCGAGCTTCGAGGCCATGGAGCCCTCCCCCAAATGCAACGTATGACCTGAGAATACCGGAGAGCAGGGCGGAAGTCTTGAGCTTGCGAGGAGCCGGTTCGCCCGCATGCCGTGACCGAGGGCGAGTTCCATCTCGACGTCGGGGGGCGAAACGCTCCATGGAAACGCGCAGCCGACCAAGTTTCGCATGATTGTCGCTGCCGCCCAAGTTTGGGCCAGCACCAGCGCTTGGCGCACTCGAGTGTGTCACATTTACATTACGATTCGCTCATCTGTTCGTCCTAGATTAACCTTGACACTAATTGATCAACGTTGTCCGTTTCCCCTACTTGAAAGAATCAGAGGAGGACAGTTTGAGAGGCTTGCTGCTGACCGGCTGCATTTTGTGTGGATTGAATGTACCTGCTTTCGCGGAGGGCGAGGGTGCGGGATGCTCGCTCGGAAGCGGCGTCATCGGCGCAGTGCAGGATGGCCTCAATCAGGTCGTCACTGATGGGAATGGCGGAATATTCACGCCGAACATGATGTGGGCCGCGGTCGTCGACCGGAATGGCGTGCTTTGCGGCACGGCCAAGGTGGGTGACGCTTGGCCGGGCAGCCGGGCCATCGCCATCGCGAAGGCCGAGACGGCAAACGACTTCTCCAACAATAAGCTGGCTCTTTCGACCGCCAACCTCTACGCCGCGACGCAGCCCGGCGGCTCGCTGTATGGGTTGAACAACTCGAACCCGTTCAACCCGTTCTTCAATGCGATCACGACCGATAACCGCTCTTTTATCGCTCTCGGCAACGGCGTCGGATTCAACCCTGGCGGGATCATCACCTTCGGCGGGGGTGTCGCGCTGTATGGGAACGACAATCAGGTGATCGGCGGACTCGGCGTGAGCGGCGATACGGCCTGCGCCGATCACTCGATCGCTTACCGAATCCGTGGCCTGTTGAAGTTGAACAGCATCCCTGCCGGGGTCGGCCTCAACGGCACCGACAACATCCTTTATGCTCCCAGCGGGAC
>CAXTJW010000306.1:0-2040 GCA_964244305.1 uncultured Acetobacteraceae bacterium | reverse complement strand
TCCGATAGCTCGTGGTCGGTGATCGCCTCAACGGCCTCGGCCAGGCCGCGCCGCAGGGTGCGCCGGGTCGAGCTGACGGCAATCGGGGCGGACTGCGCGATCTCGGACGCCAGCGCCAATGCGGTCTGGCGCAGTTCGGCCTGTGGCGCCAGCACGTCGACCAGGCCGATCGCATGCGCCTCCTCGCCGCCGATGCGCCGCCCGGTGTAGAACAGCAGCGCCGCCTTTTGCGCGCCCACCACCCGCGGCAGCGTCACACTCAGGCCGAATCCCGGGTGGAAGCCGAGCCGGTTGAAGTTGGCGGTGAAGCGCGAGTCCGGCGAGGCCACCCGGAAGTCCGCCACCAAGCTCAGCCCCAACCCGCCGCCGACCGCAGCACCCTGCACCGCCGCCACGATCGGCTTGGCGACGCGGAACAGCCGCACCGCCTGCTGATACAGATGGCCGCCGTCGCGGTCGCCGACCGTATCGCGCGCCGGCGAGCTGAAATCGGCGCCGGCGCAGAAGTTCTTGCCCTCGGCCAGCAGCAGGATGCTGCGGATGCCCGGGTCCGCGTCGAAGCCCTCGAACGCCGCCGCCAGCTCGGCGATCAGCGGCTTGTTGAAGAAGTTGTTCGGCCCGCGGCAAATCTCGGCGATACCGACATGCCCGTCGGTCGTGATGCGAACGTCGGTCCCCGCTGAGCTCATCGCAGTCCAAGCCCCCGAGCAATGATCCCGCGCAGGATTTCCCGCGTGCCGCCGCGTAGCGAGAACGACGGCGCGGTCATGATCAGGTGCGCCAGCACCGCGACCAGCGGCGGGTTGCCGTCGTCCTCCGTCGGCTCCACGTCGATCAGCAGGCGCACGACCTCGACGGTTTCCTGCTCCAGCACGTTGCCGAGATCTTTCACGAGGGCGGCCTGCAGCGCCGGGTCCTCGCCCGCCTGCAGCATGCCCGCGACCGAGCGCGACAGCCGGCGCAGCGCCAGGATATGCGAGGTGAGCCGCCCAATCGCCACCGCTGCACGCTCGGGCGCCGCCGGGCCAAGCGTGCGCACCAGCTCGACCAGCAGGGTAAACGACGACAAGAAGCGGTCGGGGCCGCTGCGTTCGAACGCGAGCTCGGCCGTCACCTGTTTCCAGCCATCGCCTTCCTGGCCCAGCAGGGCGTCCTCCGGCAGCAGCAGGTCCTCGATCGCGACCTCGTTGAAATGGTGCGCGCCGCGCATGTCGACGATCGGGCGCACCGTCATGCCGGCGGCGCGGGCCTGCTTCATTTCCACCAGGAATTGGCTCGCGCCGGCGTGGCGGTCGTCTTCCGACTTCGCGCCGGTGCGGCAGAACAGAATCATGTAGTCGGCCTTGTGCGCGCCCGAGGTCCACACCTTGGTGCCGTTCACCAGCCAGCCGCCCTGCACGCGCTGCGCCCGGGTGCGCGCCGCCGCGAGGTCGGAGCCGCTGTCGGGTTCGCTCATGCCGATGCAGAACGAGCACTCGCCGGCAGCGATCTTGGGCAGGATGGCCTGGCGCTGCTCCTCGGTGCCGTTGCGCAGGATGCTGGGGGCGCTCTGGCGGTCGGCGACCCAGTGGTGGCCGACTGGCGCCCCGGCCGCCAACATTTCCTCCAGCACCACATAGCGCTCGAGGGCGCTGCGTTCATGGCCGCCATAGGCCTTGGGCAGCGTCATGCCGATCCAGCCGCGCTGGCCCATCTTGCGGCTGAACGCCGGGTCGTTGCCGCTCCAGGACTCGGCGCGCTGGAACGGCGAGCGGTCCTGCAGTTCGGTGCCGAGGAACTCGCGGACCTCGTGGCGCAATGCCTCCGCCACGGCGTCGGAGGGCGGCGGCGTCGTGAAGGTGAGTGCCTGCATCGCGGTCATCTTTCTGTGTGGCCGGCTGGCGAGAGCACCAGCAGGGCGTCGGCGATCGTGCAGCCCTGGCCGGCAGGATGGACGATCACCGGGTTCAATTCCAGTTCGGCCACGACGGCGCGCCCGGCGTCGGCAAAGCGCGAGACCAGGGCCACGAGCCGCGCCAGCGCCGGGATGTCGCCCGGCGG
>CAXTJW010000305.1:0-5029 GCA_964244305.1 uncultured Acetobacteraceae bacterium | reverse complement strand
AAGGCGGGCAACAGCGCCGGGTCCGGCCCGTTCCAACTGCGGCAGTGGCGCGCGAGCGAGAACGTCACGCTCGACCTCAATCCTCAGTATCCACAGCCGCCGAAGCTGCGCCGCATCGTGCTGCAGCATCGCCCGGACCCGTCGGCGCAGCTTTTGGGCCTGCAGCGCGGCGACATCGACATCGCCCGCACGCTGGCGCCCGACCAATTGGCTGCGCTCGGCAAGGATACGGCCTATAGCTTGATGCCGCAGCCGAAGTCGTATCTCAACTACCTCGCGCTGAATCAGAGCCACCCGATGCTGTCGAAGCCGCAGGTGCGTCAGGCGATCAAGTGGGCCATCGACTACAAAGGCATCTGCGCCAGCCTCACGCCGACCACGTATGAGCCGCACCAGGCCTTCTTGCCGAAGGGTTTCCCGGGCGCGCTGACCGACCTGCCGTTCAGCAAGGACATCGCCCGCGCCAAGTCGCTGCTCGCCGAGGCCGGTGTTGCGAACGGCTTCGAGGTCACGCTCGACCATCCCACGGCGGCACCCTGGCCGGACGTCGCGCAGGCCATCCAGGCCAACCTGGCGGAGGCCGGGATCAAGGTGACGCTGGTCGCAGGCGAGGAGCGGCAGGTCATCACCAAGACGCGCGCGCGGCAGCATCAGATCGCCATGGTGCGGTGGGGCTCCGACTACATGGACCCGCACAGCAATGCCGAGACCTTCAACATCAACACCGACAATACCGAAGCGCAGAAGAACCGCACCCTTTCCTGGCGCAGCAATTGGAAGGACGACGACTTCACCGCCCGCGCCATCGCTGCATTGAAGGAGCCGGACGCCGCCCGCCGCGTGGCGCTGTATGAACGCCTGCAGCGCGACCACCAGGAGCGGAGCCCGTTCGTGATCATGTCGCAGCAGGTCGAGGTCGCGGCAATGAAAAAGGGCACGACCGGGCTCGACCTCGCGCTGCTGTCGGACCGCACGCGATACGCTGGCCTGACCAAGGCGTAGCGCCGCAGCGTGGGCCGCGCCCGGGCGCTCGTTGCCACCCTGGCCAGCGTGCCGATCACGCTGTTCGGCCTGATTTTGATCACTTTCCTGATCGGCCGCGTCGTCCCGATCGACCCGGTGCTGGCCATCGTCGGCGACCGCGCGCCGCAGGACGTCGTGGCCCGCACCCGGCTGGAGCTGGGCCTCGACAGGCCGCTACCCGAGCAGTTCGTCCGCTATGTCGGTCAGCTTGCCCGCGGCGACTTCGGCCGGTCGGTCATGACCAGCAACCGGGTCAGCGAGGACATCGCACGGTTCTTCCCGGCCACGCTCGAGCTCGCGACCGCGGCGCTGCTGATCGCGGTGGCGCTGGGCGTGCCGCTCGGTGTCTATGGGGCGGTGCGGCAGGGAGGCTGGGTCGACACCATCATCCGCGTGGTCTGCCTATCCGGGTATTCGGTGCCAATTTTCGTGCTGGCCCTGCTGGCGCTGCTGGTCTTCTACGCGACCTTGCAGTGGGCGCCGGGACCGGGGCGGCAGAGCATCATGTTCGACGGCATGGTCGAGCAGCGCACCGGACTATTGCTGCTGGACGCTGCCCTCGCCGGCGACTGGGACGCATTTCGCGATGCCGTAAAGCAGATCACCTTGCCCGCGCTGGTGCTGGGCCTGTCGAACATGGCCTATATCGCCCGCATGACCCGCGCCTTCATGCTCGAAAGCCTGGCCGGCGAGTATGTCGTCACGGCGAGGGCAAAGGGCCTGTCCGCAGCCGCAGTGATCTGGCGGCACGCGTTCGGCAACATACTGGTGCGGCTGCTGACGGTCATTGCCCTGACCTACGCCGGCCTGCTCGAGGGCGCCGTACTCACCGAAACGATCTTCAGCTGGCCCGGCCTCGGCCAATACCTGACCGGAAGCCTGCTCAACGCCGACATGAATGCGGTCCTGGGTGCGACCCTCGTCGTCGGCCTCACCTACGTCGCACTGAACCTGTTTTGCGACCTCATGTATCGCGTGCTGGACCCGCGCGTGCGATGAGCGGCGGGATCGTCAACCGCGACTGGCTGCTGACCGAGACGCCGGGGTCGCGCAAGCAGGCGGCTTGGGGGCGGCGCTACCGGCTTTGGCTGCAGTTCCGCCGCAACCCGCTCGCCATGGCCGGGCTGATCGTGGCCTTGTCGTTGATCGCGCTTTCGCTGGCGGCGCCGGTGCTGGCAACGCATGATCCGGGCGTGCAGGACCTTGGCAATCGCCTGGCCCGGCCCTCCGCCGCGCACTGGTTCGGCACCGACGAGCTGGGCCGCGACCTGTATTCGCGGCTGCTGTTCGGTGGGCGGATCACGCTCGGGATGGTCGTCGCAGTGGTATTGCTCGTGGCGCCGCTGGGTCTCGCGGTCGGCTGCGTCGCCGGTTACGCGGGTGGCCTATGGGACCGGCTGCTGATGCGGGTGACGGACGTGTTCCTGGCGTTCCCGCGGCTGATCCTGGCGCTTGCCTTCGTCGCGGCTCTCCGCCCTGGTGTTACCAGCGCCGTCGCCGCCATTGCGCTCACGGCCTGGCCGCCCTATGCGCGCCTGGCCCGGGCCGAGACGCTCGGGCTGCGCCGGACCGACTTCATCGCCGCCGCGCGGCTGACCGGCGCCAGCCCCGGCCGGATCATGCTGCGCCATATTGCGCCGCTCTGCCTGCCGAGCCTTGTGGTGCGCGTGACGCTCGACATGAGCAGCATCATCCTGACCGCGGCGGGACTGGGGTTCCTCGGCATGGGTGCGCAGCCGCCATCGCCGGAGTGGGGCGCCATGATCGCGACCGCCCGGCGCTTCATTCTGGATCAATGGTGGGTGCCGACCATCCCCGGCCTCGCCATCTTCGTCGCGAGCCTGGCGTTCAACCTGCTGGGCGACGGCCTGCGCGACGTGCTCGACCCGAAGCAGGGCAGCTAGTGCTCGTCGACATCCAAAATCTGCGCATCGCATTCGCCACGCCGACAGGCTGGGCCGAGACGGTGCGCGGCGTCTCGTTAACGGTTGGGAAAGAAAAACTTGGTATTGTCGGTGAGAGCGGCTCCGGCAAGTCGCTTACGGCCCGGTCGATCATGCGCCTGCTGCCCGGCAACGCCCGGGTGCAGGCGGACCAGCTGACGTTCGACGGCATCGACGTGCTCACTGCGAACGAGCGGAAGATGCGTGCCATTCGCGGCAAGCGCGCCGGCCTTATTTTACAGGATCCGAAGTACTCGTTGAACCCCGTCATGACCGCAGGAGACCAGATCGCCGAGGCCTGGCGCACCCACAAGGGCGGCAGCAAGCGGCTGGCGGCGCAGGCGGCGGTCGACTTGCTGGCGCAGGTGCTGATCCGTGACCCGGCCCGCGTCGCCAAGGCCTATCCGCACGAACTCTCCGGCGGCATGGGTCAGCGCGTCATGATCGCCATGATGCTGGCGCCCAATCCTGAGCTGCTGATTGCCGATGAGCCTACGAGCGCGCTGGACGCCACGGTGCAGGCCGAGATCCTGCGCTTGCTGGAGGACCTCGTGAGCCGCCGCGGCATGGGCTTGCTGCTCATCAGCCACGACTTGCCGCTCGTCGGCCATTTTTGCGACCGGGTGGCCGTCATGTATGCCGGCCGGGTCGTCGAGGAGCTGCGGGCGGGCGAACTGAGCCATGCACGGCATCCCTATACGCGCGGGTTGCTGGACTGCATGCCGATGCTGTCGCGTCCGGCGGCCCGGCTTCCCGTCATGCACCGCGACCCGGCCTGGCTCGGCCCATGAGCGGTCCCGGCTTGATAGAAATCGAGAACCTGCGGGTGCGGTTCGGCGCCAATGAGGTCGTGCACGGCTTGTCGCTCGCGGTTCCGCGCGGCGGTAGCTTCGGGTTGGTGGGCGAGAGCGGTTCCGGCAAGAGCACCGTGCTGCGCGCATTTTCGGGCCTGAACCCGAGCTGGACCGGCGTCATGCGGCTGGATGGCGACCAGCTTGCTGCAAAGCGCGGCCGCAGTTTCTTCCGCCGGGTGCAGATGGTGTTTCAGGACCCGTACGGCTCGCTGCACCCACGGCAGACGGTCGACCGCGCCCTGAGTGAGCCGTTGATCGTGCACGGTCTGCAGGACCGGGATGCCCGGATCGCGCAGGCACTGTCTGATGTGGCGCTGCCACCCGGCATACGGTTTCGTTACCCACACCAACTCTCCGGTGGGCAGCGGCAACGGGTCGCCATCGCGCGGGCGTTGATGGCCGATCCCGATGTGTTGCTGGACGAGCCCACCAGCGCCCTGGACGTCTCGGTTCAGGCCGAAGTGCTAAATCTGTTGCGCGACCTGCAACAGAGTCGCGGCCTGACTTACATTCTGGTCAGTCACAACCTCGCGGTCGTAGCACATCTTTGTTCCGAAATCGGGGTGATGCAGGCTGGCGCTCTGGTCGAGACCTTGACCACCGATGCCCTACGCGCCGGCCGCATCAAGCATCCGCACACCATGCAGCTTCGCGCGCTATGCCTGGAGTTGGAGAATGCGGAACGAGAGTTAGCAACGCAGCGCTGACTGGGACGGCCGGACGAGCGTATCTACGCGCTCGCGGCCACCCCGCCATAGCCGACTGCGTTTCAGACGTTGCGCGTGCCCATGTTGATGCCGGCCCCGTCAAACGCGCCACCCTCGCCCGATGCCGCCGGAACCTGGCCGCCCGGCGTCATCTGATCGACCGCATGCGGCAGGTATTGCGAGAGTTGTGACAGCAAGTCGTGCGGCTGCATGTTCGACTGCTGTGCCCATTGATTGACCTGCTGCTCGCCGAACACCTGGTGCAGCTGGTCCGGGGAAACCTGCTGGTTCGGGCCGCTGCCGACCCAGGACTGCGCGACATTGCCCAGCCCGGCGTTCTGGAACTGGCTGAGAAGGCCGCCCAGGCCGCCTCCACCTGCGCCGCCGCCCAGCAATCCGCCCAGGCCGCCTCCGCCGGCCGCGCCGCCCTGCTGCGGCTGACCGCCCCCGCCAAGCATAGAGCCAAGGATCGATTGCAGCGGTGATGCGTTGCTGTTGCCGC
>CAXTJW010000304.1:0-5037 GCA_964244305.1 uncultured Acetobacteraceae bacterium | reverse complement strand
AAAACCTTTGCTTCTCGGCCAAGCGCGCTTTGCGAGGACAAACACCTGAGACGTTACGCGCTTACTCGTTCGAAATCGATCCGCAGAAAAAGCTGATACGGTTGCGGGCACATTTTGCACAACCGCCGTCGGAGGACGATTTGGAAGCCATATCCATAGTGGAAACCGAAATCGATGCCGACTTCCTCGACGACTTTGAGGGGGAAACCGGGATCGAGGTTGTCGCGCCCGGAACGCCGTTGTCATTCCTTTCTGGCGGTGTTGCCTACCTGGGTCAGGGTGAGGCAGGGACAATTTGCAGCGAATAACAACCGAAAGGTTGAGCGTGTAAGAGATTGCGCTCTGTCGCGGAACTTAGGAGTTCATCGACGCAAGCATAAACCCAGCAAATTCACAAGTTTTCAGAGTTGCAGAAGTCTGTCGCAGAATGGCAAAGATCTGCGACAAGTTTTGCAACTTGGTTGTGCTACATGGGTTTGCCCGGATCAATAATGACAATCAGGTCTGACGCTTCGCCGTTTTCTAACTGCAAGCGGTCAAATCTATTGCCGAAATTCAACCCATAATACGGGCAAGTCCGGCATGACATCCCTTACATAGGTTTTCCGTTCGCTTGCTCCCCAGACCCCAAATCGCGTGTTTTGTAGGAAGTGGCCAAAACACACACCTTCGCGGTCACTGGGCCGAGCTGGATTGTGTTTGATCTCTAAGCCGTAAGCCGCGCCAAACGGTCGAACTCCGCCACGTCCAGCGTCTCCGCCCGCCGCTCCGGCGCAATGCCGGCACGTTCCAGCAATCCCTCGCCGCCCAGCGCCCGCAGCGAGCCGCGCAGCATCTTGCGCCGCTGGCCGAATGCCGCCGCGGTCAGCCGCTCCATCGCGGTGAACAGGTCCGCGGGCGGCTGGGCTGTGTGCGGAATAAAGCCCACGACGGCCGACCATACCTTGGGCGGCGGCACGAACGCAGCGGGCGGCAGGCGCATCAGCAACGCCACGCGGCATGTCCACTGCGCGAGCACCGACAGCCGTCCATACGCCGGCGTGTCCGGCGCGGCTGCGATGCGCTCCGCCACCTCCAGCTGGAACATAAGCGTCATGCGCTCCCAAGCGGCCGCCTGCCGCAGCCAGCCGATCAGCAGCGGCGTCGCGACGTTATACGGCAGGTTGGCGACGATCTGCCGCGGCGCCGGAGCCAGCACAGCGAGATCGATCCGCGTCGCATCCGCCGCCAGCACGCGCAACCGGCCGGGATGCGCGGGCTGCAGCTCCGCCAACGCCTCGATGGCACGGGCGTCAACCTCGATGGCCAGCACGCTCGCTGCCTGGGTCTCCAGCAACGCCCGGGTCAGGCCGCCAGGACCAGGGCCGACCTCGACGACATGCCGGCCATCGAGCTCACCGGCCTGCCGGGCGATCCGTCCCGTGAGGTTTGCGTCCAACAGGAAATGCTGGCCCAGCTTCTTGCGCGCCCCGAGCCCATGGCGCGCAATGACGTCGCGCAGCGGCGGAAGCGAAGACGGATCCAGGCGCTACACCCGCTCGTCCATCACGGCCCGGCGGCGCAGGTCCCGCTGCAACTGCCGGGAGGTCAGCTCAACCCGCTCCTGCAGCAGCCGCTCGCTCACCTCCTCCTTGGTCGGCTCCGCGGCGGTCTTGCTCTCGCGTGAGCACACCATGACGACCGCGGCGCCCTCGGTGGCGATGACCGGCTTGCTCGGCACTCCGACCGTCAGCCCCGACAACAGGCTGCGCAACGGCGCCGACGCGACCGTCTCCAGTTTTACCTCGCCGGGGTCGGACGGGCGCACGGTCCCGGCGCGCTGGTTCGCCTCCTCCATGTCCTTGCAGTTCTTCACCGTCCGCGTCACCGTCTGGGCCTGTTCCACGGCCTTGCGCTGCTGGTCGGTTGGCGCAGCCGGGTTCAGCGTACCGACGAAGGGATAGAATACCTGGCGGATGCTCATCACGGTCGACTGGTCGCGGCCGATCTCGCGCTTGGTGCGCAGCGTGACGATGCTGATGCCGCCTGGCACCTCGATCGGATTGCTGATCGCCCCCGGCGGCATCTCCCGGATGACGTCGGCGACCTCCGGATCCAATTGGCTCGCCCGCACCCAGCCGAGATCGCCGCCCTGCAGCGCCGTCTGGCTCTGGCTGAACTGCGCCGCCACCACGGGGAACGGCGCGCCGGCACGAAGCTGGGAAATGACGGCGTCGGCAAAGCGGCGCGCGTCGGCGGCTTTCCCGGGATCATCGACGGAGATGAAGATTTCGGCCACGCGGAACTCGGGCCGGCCGATCTGCTCCTTGAAGATGCGCGTCTGCTCGGCGACGTCCGCATCCGTCACTTCGGCCTTCGTGCCGAGCTCCTGCCGCAGCACACGGGTCCAGCCCAACTGGACGCGGACCTGGTCAATGAGGGTGCGGAGCGCCACGCCCTGGCCCTTCAAGCTACCGCCGAGCGCGCCCTTTTGCATACCGTTGCGCTGCTCGATCTCCTCGATGGCGGTGGCGATCTCGCGGTCGCCCACGCTGATGCGGCGGCGTTGCACCTCCTGCAGGCGCAGGCGCTCGTCCACAAGCTGTTTCGCCACTTGCGGGCGCAGCCGGGCCAGCACTTCGGGCGTCACCGGCAGGCCGGTGCTCAGCGCGAACAGCTTGCCGCGATTGGTGACATCCCCGGTCGTGATGACATCGCCGTTCACGACGGCGACGATCTGCCCGCCGCCATTTGGCCCCGTGTCGGGCGTGGTCGGCAAGGGCGGCAGGGTCGCAGGCCGGCGCGGCTGCGCCACGGCCGGGCCTGAGAGCAGCAGGCCGGAGGTCAAGAGCAGCGCAAGCCAGCGGGAAGAATGACGGTTGAGCATGGGAATCCTAAGCGGCATCAGATGCGGTTCAGGCCGACTTGGCCAACGGTCTTGAAAGTGACCTGGAACAAGACCGTTGTAGCGCCGTTGTCGCCGTTCAGCGAGGTGAAGCGCCGGTTATAGCTCACATCGAAGACGAAGCACTCGTCCTCATAGGTCGCATGCAGCCCGGCGCTGTCCAGCTTCGCCAGGTTCAGGTCGCGCCGCGCATAGACCGAACCCCGGTATTTGTCGAACTGCGTGCTGGCCGCGACCGTCGCCTCGTTCCTATGCTGGAAATAGCTCGCCGGGATCGCCGCCTGATCATACAGGAAGTACGGGTTCACTGCCGAGTAGATGTATCCCGCCGATAGCCGCAGCAGCGGCGCCCCCGTCGTGCCCGTCGCGTCCGCGAACCGTATGTTCCCCGTCCTATGGTCGATCCGCGTCCGCCCCGTGAGGTCGAACCACGGCCCCGGCGTCACCGTCGTCCGCGTCACGATATCCGACGCCCGGTTTTCCAAGCCAGAGCCCACCGGAAACGTATCGTCCTTATGGCTGCGGAAGCTCTCGCCCACCAGCCCGTCCACGGAGGCTTCGCCCACCGTCCAGTTCAAATGCAGCGCAACGTTGGCCCGCACGCCGCCTTCCAGCCGGTCGATGCCGGGGAAGCGGTTCAGGCTGAACAGGTTCGCGTCGGTGAACTCGAAGTCCAGGCTGTCCTCATTCGGGACGCGCTGGTTGCGCCCGCCCCCGGTATTCGGGCCGGCGATGATCTGCACCCGCGGCTCGATCACCTGCGAGCCCCAGCCGTCGCGCACCAGCGGCCAGCGAGCCTCCAGCGCGACCTGCGGCTGTGCCCGCGCCGTCTCGGCGCTGTTCGCCCCCGCAAAGTTCGGGTTCTGGTTCAAGCTCGTGGCGGTGTAGCCGGCGGTGACGGCCTGCAGCGTGAGCCCATACACCTCGCCGAACGACCCGCTGAACGGACGCTCCCAGTTCAGCGTCGCCCCAGCCCGCTGGGTGTTGGTGCCGATCTGGCGCAGCACGTTGAAATTCTCCGTGTCGAACGACAGCCGCCCGCCCAACGGGTCGGGCTCGCCGAAAAAGCTGTATTCGTAACGCGGCAGCACATACGGCAGCCGGTTCTGCTGCACGCTGGCGACCAAACCCTGATACGCGATGCTGTCGAGCTTGGTATACGACCCGGTGCCGAAGCCCTCGATGTAGGCGCGGCTGGTCAGCACGTCGGCGCGGTTGTTGACCCGATAGTCGCGCAAGTACTTCGCGTCGGTAGCCCGGTCGACGTCGAAACCGTAGCGCCAGGTGTCATCATAGGCGAATCGGCCTTGGGCAAACACGTCGGCGCCGATCTTATGCAGGTCCTCGCCGAACGAGGCGGTTACATCCAAGGTGCCGTCGTTGAAGCGGCGGCGATATTGGACGCCAAGGTTGCCATATTGCTGACTGCTCAGCGTGGGCGCGATCGTCGCGTCCGACACATCGTCGATGGCCCAGAAATACGGCACCGTCAGGAACGCGCCCAGGTTCTTCGACTGTCCGAATGACGGGACGAGGATGCCGCTGGCGCGCCGCACCGATGGATCCGCGTGCCAGAAATACGGAAAATACGCCACCGGAACGCCGTAGATGTCGAGCACGACGTCCCGGTACTCAATCTTCTTGTTCTGGCCATCCTGCACGGCAGACCGGGCGCGGAGCTGCCACAATGGCGGCTTGCTTGGGTCCGTGGCGCAGAGGTTGCAAGTGGAATAGATCGCGCGCGACATCTCGTTGATGCTGCCCTCGGTCCGCCGCGCCCCGTTCGCCACCAGCTTGCCGTTCTCGGCCAGGATCGCCCGCATGCCCTTCAGCACGCCGTCGCGCAGGCCCTCGGTGAGCTCGGCGTAGTCGCTGAACAGCACCTGTCCGTCCGGCTGCACCATCACGACGTTGCCGGTGGCGGCAGCGACGTTGGTATTGCGGTCAAAGGTGATCTTGTCGGCCCGCAGCACGTTGTCGTTCTGCCACGCTTCGACCTTGCCGGTTGCCGTCACGATGGCGTTGTCGCGGTCGTATTCCACATGGTCGGCGGTGAACGTGACGGGGTCGGTGCGGGTCAATGGCTGCGGCGCCACCGTGGGCCGGGCCCGGCGCACCCCGCTGAATTGCGCCCGCGCCGCATCGGGCCCGGC
>CAXTJW010000303.1:0-5048 GCA_964244305.1 uncultured Acetobacteraceae bacterium | reverse complement strand
CGGCACTATTCGCTCTATTTGGCGTTGCAGCTGAAGGCGCGGCTGGAGGGCCTGCCGACGCCGGTCTTTGGGCAAGGGCCGGTGCACCATACGCATTGAGGCCGCTGCCTACCCTCTGATCCGGACAAGCAACCCACCATGATGAGAACCTTGGCGCTGCTTCTGGCCTGCCTCTGGCTCCCCGTAGCGGCGCAGGCGGCCACCGTGAGCGGTGCGACCCTGCCCGACACCTATGTGGCCGACGGCCAGACGCTCGTTCTCAATGGCGTCGGGCTGCGGACGCTGACGATCTTCCGGGTCAAGGCGTATATCGCCGGTCTGTATCTGCCGCGGCCGAGCCATGACGCGCAGCAGATTCTCGCCTCGCCCGGCGCAAAGGTGATCGTTCTGAAATTCCTGCACTCCGGCACGAAGGAACAGATCGAGAAGCAGTTCCGCGAGGGCGAGGCGAAGAACTGCGGCGATGGCGGCTGCGCGCAGTCCGACCAAACCGACTTCGAGAAACTCGTCGCGGCGGCCCCGGCGGTCGCGGTTGGCGACACCTCGACTTACATCTTCACCCCGAAGCGCGTCCGGGTGATGGCGAACAACCGGGTGATCGGCGACTTCGCCAATGCCGACCTTTCCTACCATCTGCTGGCCGGGTTCATCGGCGCCCATCCGCCCTCGGACGACCTGCGCGACCGGATGCTCGGCTTGCAGGAGAATTGAGCCGAGCTCGCGTCCCGACCAAATCTTGCGCCCTGAGGTGATGCCCATGTCGACGATCGACCATATCCGCCGCGACCACGATGAGCTGACCGCGATCCGCCACGACCTCCACGCCCATCCCGAACTGGGCATGGAGGAGCATCGCACCGCCGAGCTCGTCGCGAGGAAGCTCGAGGAATGGGGCATCGAGGTGCATCGCGGCGTGGGCGGGACGGGCGTGGTCGGCGTGCTGCGCGGCGGCACCGGCAACCGCGCGATCGGCCTCCGCGCCGACATGGACGCATTGCCGATGCAGGAGATGACGGAGCTGCCGTTCCGCTCGACCGTGCCGGGCAAGATGCATGCCTGCGGGCATGACGGGCACACCACCATGCTGCTGGGCGCCGCCAAATACCTTTCTGAGACCCGGCGCTTCAGCGGCACCGTCAACCTCATCTTCCAGCCCGGCGAGGAGGGCTGCGGCGGCGCGCTCGCCATGCTGGACGACGGCCTGTTCGAGCGTTTCCCCTGTGACGTCATCTATGGCATGCACAACCGCACCGGGGTCGACGTGGGCGCCTATGCCGTGGGCGAGGGCGCGGTCATGGCCGGCGGCGCGTTCTTCGACATCGCCGTGGGCGGCAAGGGATCGCACGCGGCGCGTCCGGAGGCGGGCATCGACCCCGTGCTGACCGCCTGCCACATCGCAACGGCGCTGCAATCCATCGTGTCGCGCAACCTCTCGCCCCGCGACCCGGCCGTGGTGAGCGTCACCAAGGTGGTGGGCGGCGACGCCTACAACATCATCCCGCAGACCGCCACGATCTCGGGCACAGCGCGGTTCTTCACGCGCAGGGTGGGCGAGCAGATTGAGGTGGCGATGCGCCGGCTGGCGGAGGGCGTCGCAGCCGGGTTCGGCGCGACGGCGAGCCTGGGTTGGCGGCTGATCTTCGCGCCGACCGTCAATGCGGCGGAGCCGGCGGCGGCGGTGCGGCAGGCGGTGACGGACCTGGTGGGCGCAGCACGGCTCGCGACCGACAAGCCGCCGGTGATGGGGTCGGAGGACTTCGCATTCATGCTGGAGCGGGTGCCGGGCGCCTACCTGAACGTCGGCAACGGCGAGGGCTTTTCGCCGCACCATCCTGGCTACACGTTCAACGACGCGGCCATTCCGTATGGCGCCGGGCTGTATGCGCGGCTGGTGGAGCTGGGCCTGCCGGAGGTGGCGCCTGAGGAGCGAACGGTCTGAGAGGGTATGTAAGGCCGTTTCACGCTGTTTGTGACGCGGCATCGGCTTTGTGCGACATACAGTCGCAACGGACGAAATCGGGCTAGCTTGTGTTCGCAGGACTCAGGATTACTGCAAGAAGCTCAGTGTTATCCGACACTACGGAATCATGTCGCTATCGGTGAATAGGGCTTGGTAGAGCGTCACCTCTTCCGAGCCGTCATACCAGTTCATTCTGAGTTTCCGACTCACGAGGTTGCGGTCGAGCAACTGAAAGCCCGCGTCTTGCACGGCCTGCGCGGCCAACGGCGTCGGCGCAGTCTCTGGTTGCGTCACCCAGTAAAAGCGTTCAGCAGCGTCCTGATGCAGCAGTTTGGCATAGGCCCCTACGCCGGACAGCGCGAGGCCCACCTGATCTGCTGACCGGTCTAGGACAAGATGCACCGAAACATCGTCATTCAAATCCGTTGTGTCGGTGATCTCGATACCGTTCGACTTCAGCGCTTCGATAAGCGGACGGAAGGGATCGCTGCAAAGCATCTTAGTGACTTTGCGATAATTGGGTTCATCCAGGCTCCCATAGCATTCGTGCAGTGCTTTCATGATCGCGTGCATCGTTGCGTCGTCCGAGATATCGTGATCGCTCATGGAATTTTGCGTCCTTCAAGATGACCATCCAGGAATTCAGCGACCGGGTGAGACCTTCTTAGAAGCTCAATCTCTCAGTCGTCATTCGCTGCAGATCGTCCCTGCCTCACCCTGCCGTAGGTAGGCGACATCTCCAGAAAGGCATCACAAAGGGGTGCCAGGTGCGACAACCTCGATCCCAGTTTCTGCCTCAAAGTCGTCAAGGAAGTCGGCATCGATCTCGGTACTACTCTGGTCAGAATAAACTTCGCCGGGCTTTACTGCTGTTACGTTTCGTTGCTCCCCAACTCCGGACGCGAACTACGCCACGGCGGCAACGTCGGCCAGCGCCGGCACCATGCGCTGCGCCCACCCCTCGACACCCGCCGGAGTGGCAATCAGGTCCTGCCGGACCTCGATCAACGCCGCCGGGAGCCCGCGTCCGTCGCCGTGCATGGGTACGGTGTAGTCCGTGTCGCGGCCGATCTGATACGGCTGGTTGTCGCCGACATTCAGGCCCGGGTCGGCGGCGAGGCGGGCGACCAGGCCCCGGCCGAACCCCGTCGCCGCGCCATACAGCACGCCGCACTGCCAAGGCCGGGCAACGCCGCGGAAAACGGGGGTGAAGCTGTGGACGCCGAAGACAATTGTCGGCGTGCCGGAGCGCTGCCGCCCATCGAGCATCGCGACGACCTGGTCCTGGAACGGCGTAAAGTAGGCAGCCGCCCGCCGCGCCCGTTCCTCCGCGTCCAGGCCTTGGTTGCCGGGTATGTCGGTGTCCTCGCTGCGGGTCGGGATGCTGGTCGGGGTCAGCAGCGGCCGGTTGCAGTCGATCAGCAGCCGCGAGTAGCCCGAAAGGATAAGCGGCGCGTCCAGCCGCTGCGACAGCAAGCGCGAAAGGTCGGCAGCCCCGATATCCCAGGCAATATGCCGCTGCAGCTCGGCCGCCGGCAGGCCCAGCCCGGCGTATTCGGCAGGAATGTAGTTGGACGCGTGCTCGCATAGCAGCACGTAGGGCGAGGCCCCGCCTTCGTTCACGACCGTTACGGCCGCAATGTCGTTCACCATCATGGCGTCATCCGGCACTGTGTCCCAGCCGGGAAGGCGAGCGCCGCCGGCACCGTCGCCAGCACGCGATACCAGCCGTGCGGCTCACTAACTTGCGCCGGCGGCAGCACCTGCACGACATACAGGTCGTGGACGACCATATGGTCGCTGGCCCGCCACTCGCCGCCATGGGCGAACATGTCGTCGAAGCGATGCCCGTCCAGCGCGCGCACCACCGCGTCGGCGTCGGTCGTGCCGGCGGTGCGGACCGCCTGCAGCCATTGCAGCGTGGCCGAGTAGTCGGCGGCCTGGGTCTCCGTGGGGCGCAGCCCGTCATGCGCGGCGGCGAAACGGTCGGCCCACGCACGCGCGGCCGGGTCAAGGTTCCAATACCACGGCACTGCGGCCTGAACGCCGGCATAGCCTTCGCGCGCCCGGTCCACGTCGGACAGATAGAGCAGCGCCGTCGTCACCTGCGCCGGCAACCCGGCCTTGGTCACGGCGGCGATCTCGATATCGGCGCTGGCGCCCGCGTTGAACACGGCGACGACGTCCGGGTTCAGCGTCTTGATCTCGGCCAATATGCCCGACAGGTCGGCGGTGGCCGGCGGCACGACGAAGGATTTCACGACCTCGCCGCCGTGCTCGGCGATGACCGGGGCGACGGTCGCCAGCGCGCCGCGGCCAAAGCCGGCGTCGGCCACGATCGCCACCCAGCGCTTGCCGTGCGGCTGGGCCGCGACATAGGCGGCGGTCGCGGTCTCGATCGCCACGCTATCGAACGAATAGTGGTAGACATACTTGCTGCAGGCCGCGCGCGTCAGCGCCGGCACGGCGGAACCGGTGCTGATTGCGAGCTTACGGCGCTCGGTGGCGACCTTTGCGACTGCGAGCGCGATCGGCGAGTTCTGCACGTCCATGATCAGGTCGGCGCCGGCGTCATAGGCCTGGGTGGCGAGCCCGGGCGCCTCGCCGGGCTTGTTATGGTCGTTCAGTGCGTCGACCACGACCCGGCGGCCCAGGACAGTGCCGCCGAAATCCGCCACCGCCATGCGGGTGGCGTCCGCGCCGCCGCGTCCCGACCGGGCATCGTAGATGTCGTCGTCCAGGTCGGCGATGACGGTGATGCGCACTGGAACGCTTGTTGGACTGCTGTCTGGCGCAGGGTCGGCCGCGCGGGCGACCCCGGTCAATGCGCAGGTGGCGAGCAGGGCGAATGCCAATCTGGACATCGGGGACTCCTTGGTTGCGGCAGCTATCTAGTGGTCCGATCCTAACGTTCGAGTCCCGAACGTTAGGTGAATCGGCCCACCAGACAAAAGCTAGTGGTGCGAATCAGACGGATGCTTCCGTCTGATTCGCACCACTAGCCGAGATTGGATCGGCGCGCTGCAAGATTTGCATCGTTGTTCCGTCTGCAAATCGGGTTGTCGTTAACATAGGCTTGGCTGGCTTA
>CAXTJW010000302.1:0-5058 GCA_964244305.1 uncultured Acetobacteraceae bacterium | reverse complement strand
GTCTTCGTCTCCGCGTCGCTGCCGATGGTCAGCGAGATCGCCGACGAGGTGGTGGTGCTGAGCGCAGGCCGCATGGTCGAGCAGCAGCGTCCGCGGAACCTGGTGGCGGCCCCGCAGCACGCCTATACCCAGGCCCTGATCGCCACGACCCCGCGCATCTGGTCGGACGCGACCGACCTGCCGGCGCGCCCGGCGCGCAGCCCCGCCGAGACGTCCGTGCTGTCGGTGCGCGACGTCGCCCGAACCTACCGGGTGCGCCGGCGCGAGGGCCTGCTGTCGTTCAACAGCGTCCGGGCCGTGCGCGGCGTGACCTTCGACGTCATGCGCGGCGAGAACTTCGGCATCGTCGGCGAGTCCGGCTGCGGCAAGTCCACCTTGTCACGCCTGCTCAGCCGGCTAGAAGCGCCCGATGCCGGCCAGATCCTGTTTGAGGGCGCAGATATTGCCGCCGCGCGCGGCAAGGCCCTGCTGGCCCTGCGCCGCTCGCTGCAACTGGTGCTGCAGGACCCCTATGCCTCGATGCCGCCGCGGATGACCATCGGGCGCATCATCGAGGAGGCGTTGCTGGTCCACGGCCTCGGCAGTGGCGCGCGGGGCCGGCGTGCCCGGGTGCTGGACGCGATGGGAGAGGTCGGCCTGGCGCCGGAGCTGCACGGCCAGTTGCCCGTCGGCCTGTCCGCAGGGCAGCGGCAGCGGGTGAACATCGCGCGCGCAATGATCCTGGAGCCGAAGCTGCTGATCCTAGACGAGACCCTGTCGTCGCTGGACCAGACCGAGCAGTCCCGCCTGCTGGACCTATTCGAGCGGCTGCAGGCGCAGCACGGCTTCACCTACGTGTTCATCTCGCATGACTTGGCCATGGTCCGCCGGGTCTGCGGCCGGGTCGCGGTGATGTATCTGGGCGAGGTGGTCGAGCTGGCCGCCAACCGGACGCTGTTCTTCGATCCCGGCCATCCTTATTCGCGCGCGCTGCTCAGCGCCGTGCCGACCATCGAGGCGCGCCCTTACCGCACTGAGGACTGCCTGCTGGAGGGCGAGCCGCCCAGCCCCATCGACATCCCCGCCGGGTGCAGCTTCGCCAGCCGCTGCCCCCATGCCTTCGACCGCTGCCGTACCGAGGCGCCGGCCCTGCTCGCACGCCAGCGCCCGGCGGCGATGCCCGGCGGCCGGGATCTCGCCTCCTGCTTCCTGGCTGGGCTGGCCTAGCCATGCGCGTCGATGCGGTCCGCCATCAGCATATCCTGGACAGCCTGCTTGCCGACCGGCGCGTGGCGGTCGCCGACATGGCCGGCCACTTGGGCGTGTCGATGGAGACGATCCGGCGCGACCTCAAGCTGCTGGAGGAGCGCGGTCAGTTGCGCCGCATCCACGGCGGAGCGATGCCGGCGCTGCCGCAGCGCGACCGGCCGTTGCCGGAGCGGGAGCACATCGGCACAAGCGAGAAGGCGGCCATCGCGCAGCTCACCCTGGCCATGCTGGAGAAGGGCAGCGCGGTGTTCCTGGACACCGGCACTACCACCCTGGCCCTGGCCCGAGCGCTTGGGGGTGTGGCAGGGCTGACGGTGGTGACCAACTCGCTCGACATCGCGTCGACGGTGTCACGCTTCGCGCAGCACGACGTGCAGGTTGCCGGCGGCGCGCTGCGCGCAAACGACAATGCGCTGGTCGGCTACGACACGCTGGAATTCGTGCGGAAGTACAGCTTCGATGTCGCCATTATGGGCATCGCCGCGATCGATGCCGAGCGGGGCTTCATGGATTTCGAGGATGACGAGGCGGAGTTGCGCCGCGTACTGGCCCAACAGGCCCGGCTGCGGCTCATCATCGCGCATCATGGCAAGTTCGGCGTGCAGGGGCGGATCCGCACGCTCGCCTTCCGGGACATCGACCGGCTGGTGACCGATCGTGCGCCGGACGCGGCCTTCGCCGACGCCTTCGCGCAGGCGGGCCTGGAGGTCGTGCATGGCTGACCCCGCCGCTGCCGAGGCCATGGCAGACGCGGGCGCCCTGCACCGCATGATGGCGGAGGTGTCCGCGTTCGGGGCGACGCCGGGCGGCGGCTTGAACCGCATGGCGGCCACGCCCGACGAGGGCCACGCGCGTGACTGGCTTCGCAGCTGGTTCGAGGCGCATGGGCTTCGCACCCTCGTGGACCCTATCGGAAACCTCGTTGGCATCCTCGATTTGGCAGGCGATGGGGCGCCCCTCGTGCTGTCTGGATCGCATCTGGACAGCCAGCCGTTCGGCGGCTGCTTCGACGGCGCATACGGGGTCGTGGCGGCCTGCCAGGCAGCCTTGGCGATCCGTGCGGCGGGCGGGCAGCCCACCCATAACCTGGGCATAGTGTCCTGGACGAACGAGGAGGGCGCACGTTTCCAGCCCAGTCTGATCGGCAGCAGCGTGTTCGCGGGCCTGCTGGGCCTGGAGGACACGCTGCGGATCCGCGATGGCGACGGCGTGACACTGGGCGACGCGTTGGCGGCCATCGGCTATCGCGGCGCCGACAGCATTCCCCGCCCGGCTGCCTATGTCGAGCTGCACGTCGAATGCGGTCCGGAGCTGGAGGCGGCTGGCCTATCGCTGGGCGTGATGGACGGCTGGTGGGGCGCGGTGAAGCTGCGTGTCTCGTTCCTCGGCGCGCAATCGCACACTGGCCCGACGGCCATGGCGCTCCGGCGCGACGCCCTGCGCGCGGCGGGCGCCTTGATCACCGCCATCGCCGACCTGGCCGACGATGCCAACAGGGACGGGCCGGAGGTCCTCTACACCTCGGTTGGCCGGCTGGAGGTGGAGCCGAACTCGCCCAACGTCGTGCCCGGCCGTGCCACGCTGTTCATCGAGTTGCGGTCGCCGGAGGCGGAGGTGCTGGCCCGCGCCGAGACGGTGTTGATGGCGCGGATTGCCGCGGCGGCCACGAGCGCCCGCGTCGGTTGGCGCCTTGATAACCGACTGCACCGTCCGGCCGGACTGTTCGATCCCGGCCTCGTGGCATTGGCCCAGGAAGTCCGGCCCGAAGCAAAGCGCCTGACGACGATTGCGGCGCATGACGCCATCCCGCTCTCAACGATCTGCCCTGCGGTCGTGGTGGTGACGCCGAGCGTAGGGGGGATGTGCCATCACGAAGCGGAGTTCACCAAACCAGAGGACCTTGAACACGGTCTTCGTTTGCTGACTGCGATGCTCTGGAGGCTGTGCACCCGATGATCGACCCGGCCGTGATCGTCGAGGCCAACCCCGCCTGGCGCGGACGCTCGGCAAGGGTGTCCCGTTGGGTTCCGGCTATCGCCTCGCCCATGCAGCGCGGGGTCGATCACGATGGCTGGCGGGTGGAGATCGGAGAGGAACGCTGGTTCCTGAAGGTCCCGGCCCCCGACCAGCGCCGCTTCATCGACGCCGGCGCGGCGCTCGAAGCGGCGCGGACCGCTGGGCAGATCGGCGTGGCCCCGGAACTCCTCTGGTCCGACACCGCGAGTGGCGCCGGAGCCTGGCCGCTGCTGGACGAAGGGTGGAGGACGGCGACCCTGGGCGACTTGTCAGCCCCGGACGTGCTGCAGGGCGTGATCGCGGCCAAGCGGCGCGTGCATGACGGCCCGGTATTTGGCCGGACGCGCAACGTCTTCGACCTGGTGATGCGCTATGCGGACGAAGCGCGCGCGGCCGGTGTGGCCCTGCCGGAGGACTTCGCCTGGATGCTTGCCAACGTGGCCGAGATGGCGCGGGCCATCGGCGCCTCCGGCATCGACCTCGTGCCGTGCCACGGCGACGGGATCGCGTCGAACGTCATGCTGGGGCATGGCGGGCAAGTGCGGCTGGTGGATTGGGATGAGGCCGGCAATGCCGATCCCTACTGGGATATCGGCTCGCTGCTCGCCGAGGCATGCGCCTTCGACGCGCCAGCGCGCGCCGCCTTGCACGCCTATGCCGGGCAAAGCGACGATGCCCTGTTTGCCCGCTGCCGGCTTTACGGCATTGCCGACGACGTGGCCTGGGGCACCCGCAGCCTGATCGCTGCGGCGACCACCGATCGGCCGGACGTCGAGTTCTTCAAATATGCCCAATGGCGCTTCCTGCGCGCACGGATGAACCTGCATGACCGTGGGTTCGAGGCCATGCTGCGCACGGTCTAACCGCCCGGAGACAGGATGATGCTAGGCAAACAGATGGGTGACGCTGCGACAGAGGCCGAACACGCCCTGGAAGCGACGCTTGGCCGCGTGCCCGGCTGGAGCGGTCGAGCGCCGCGATACCAAGCGGTTGGCGGCGGGATCACCAACTCGAACTTCAAAGTTGCGATGGCCGGCCCCGGCCCTACTTTTTTCGTGAAAATTCCCGGGCGAGGCACGGAAGCCTTCATCGACCGTCATGCCGCCAACCAGGCAGCGATGAGCGCTCATGCTGCCGGCCTGGGTCCGCGGGTGCACCACTTCTTCGAGGACACCGGTGTGGAGATCGCCGAGTTCCTCGAAGGCATGCGCTCCTGCAACAGTCTGCAGTTCCAGGACCGCCCAATTCGGGACATGGCGATCGACTGCTACCGGCAGTTCCATCGCGGCGGCCCTTTAAGCCTGACCAAGACCGTCTTCGACATGATCGACGAGCACGTCATGCAGGCGCGAGGCATGGGTTGCGCGTTCCCGCCGGACTTCGGTTGGCTCGAGTGGCAATGCCGCTCGGCACGCGGAGCGCTGCAGGCGGCCGGGCTGGACCTCGTGCCTTGCTTTAACGATCCGATGCCGATGAACTTCATGCTCGACTCCAGCGCGAGCCGGATGCTGATGATCGACTACGAGTATGCGTCCAACAATGACCGTTGCTATGATCTCGGGATCTGGTTCGGCGAGATGTTCTTCACCGAAGCTATCGAACTCGAGCTGATCGAACGCTATTTCGGCCGCGTCGATCCAGCCGTCGTTGCGCGCTGCCAACTACATAAGGCGCTGGCCGACATCAAGTGGGGCTGTTGGTCGATCGTCCAGGAGAAGGCGTCGGTGCTGGATTTCGACTTCGCCAAATACGGGGCCTGGAAGTTCATGCGCGCCCGAAGCGTCATGCACGACC
>CAXTJW010000301.1:0-5101 GCA_964244305.1 uncultured Acetobacteraceae bacterium | reverse complement strand
TTCTCGAACAGCGGGCCGGACGGCGCGATCGCCAGGATCGGCACCTGCCGGTCGATCAACGCGATCGGGCCGTGCTTCATCTCCCCGGCAGCATAGCCCTCGGCGTGAATGTAACAAATCTCCTTCAGTTTCAACGCGGCTTCGAGCGCGATCGCGTGGCAGGCGCCGCGGCCGAGGCACAGCACGTCCCGCGCCCCTGCCATCCGCTCGGCGAGGCGCTGGATCGGCTCGACATTCGCCAAAACCTCGGCCGCCTTGGACGGCAGCTCCAGCAGCGCCGCCACGAGGGCAGCCTCCCACTCCGCGCTGATGACGCCGCGCGCACGGCCGGCGCCGATCGCGAGGCACGCCAAGACCGTCAGTTGCGCCGTGAACGCCTTGGTGCTGGCGACGCCGATCTCGGGGCCGGCCACCGTCTCCAGCACCACGTCGCTCTCCCGCGCCATGGTGCTCTCCGGCACGTTCAGCACCGAGACCACGTGCTGCCCGGCGCTGCGCATGTATCGCAGTGCCGCCAGCGTGTCCGCAGTCTCCCCGCTTTGGCTCACCAGCAAGCCCAGCCCGCCCCGCGGAAGCGGCGGCATGCGGTAACGCAGCTCGCTGGCGAAATCGATGTCGGACGGCAGCCGCGCCAGCTCCTCGAGCCAATGACGCCCGGCAAGCCCGGCGAAAAATGTGCTGCCGCAGGCCGCGATGGTCACCCGCGGCACGTCGCGCCAGGCAAACGGCAGGGCCGGCATAACCACCGCGCGAGTCGCCGGGTCGAGCATGCGCGCCAAAGTCTGGCCGATGGCGGCCGGATGCTCGTGCAGCTCCTTTTCCATGAAGTGCCGGTAGCCGTCCTTGCCGACCACGGCGCCGGTCTGCACCGTCAGCCGGATCGGCCGGCTGACGCTTTCACCGGCGGGGCCGAAGAACGCAGCGCCCTCGCGGGTCACGACGGTCCAGTCGCCGTCCTGCATATAGGCGATGCGTCGGGTCATGGGCGCGAGTGCCAGGCTGTCGCTGCCGAGATACATCGCCGTCTCGCCAAAACCGACCGCCAGCGGCGCGCCGTGCTGCGCGCCGACCATCAGCTCGGGATGCCCGGCGAACACCATGGCGAGCGCATAGGCGCCCTCCAGCCGGCCGAATGCCTGCCGCGCCGCATCCACCGGGCCCATGCCGCGACGCAGGTTGAGGTCGACGAGCTGGGCCACGGTCTCGGTGTCGGTCTCCGTCTCAAACACCTGGCCCGCCTGCTCCAGCTCGGCGCGCAGCTCGGCGTGGTTCTCGATGATGCCGTTATGCACGACGCTGACGCGCGGCGTGCCGTGCGGATGGGCGTTGCGCTGGGTCGGCGCGCCGTGCGTGGCCCACCGGGTATGGCCGATACCGACGACGCCGGGCAGCGGCTCCTGCTCCAGCACGGCCGCGAGATTAATGAGCTTGCCCGGCGCACGCCGGCGGGCAATGCCGTCGCCCACCAGTGTCGCGATCCCGGCGCTGTCGTAGCCGCGATACTCAAGCCGCCGCAGCGCCTCCAGCAGCAGCGGTGCGGCTGGTTCGATGCCGATGACTCCAACAATGCCGCACATGCCCCGTCCGCTCCAACCGATGAAATAATCTATGCCCGAGTCCGTATAGTGCTTAACGCGGCCGAGTTGCTGATGCGTAAGGTTTAGAACGGCACGATAGCATGTCTCCCTATTGCAACCTGTGATAGTTTACGTTTGACAAATAGCATCTTTTTGGATAGGAGTATCGTCTAACAGCTGGCATTGCCAGACGCTCATGATTAATTGTAACGAGTGATGGTTTTGCGCAACACCGTCCCGGCCAGATGCCGCGCCAGCGCCAGCACGCCACGGGGAGCCCTGGGATTGGCAATCAGCAGCCCAATGCGCGAACGACGCAGGCCGGCCCATGACGCCTTATACTCATCGTCGCCGCGGCCGAAATCCAGCTCCCGTACGCCCTCGGCAAACAGATTGCGCACCATATGCGCCGTCAGCACCGTGCCGGGCGACAGCGACCGCCACGCGTCGTCATGGGCCAGCTTCAACACCGTCGCCGTGCCATCCGACACCGTCCAGTATTGCGCTGCGACCGGCTGCGCGTCGATCCACATCACGCCCAGGCGCAGCACCCCCGCCGCCGCGGCGCGCGGCAGCAGTGCCGCGGTGAAGCCCGGCGCGGGCTCCGGCGTCTTCCAGCTCCGGCGATAGACATCCTCATACGCCGCGATCGCGGGGCCGAGCCGGTCGAGAGACCGCGTGGTCTCGATCCGCACCCGGCCGTCGCGCGCGCAGGATTTGCCCTTGCGGCGGATCGTCTCCCGCAACGGGCCGGGCCGGGCGGCAAGGTACTGCTCCCAGGTCCAGCCCGGCACCGGCTGATTCCAGTTGCCGAAGTGGTCGAAGCGCCGGACCGCCAGCCCGCCGTCGCGCAGGCCGGCGAGCAGCGGCGGCAAAGCTGGCCATAACGGGTCCAGCGCATCGAGCAGCACCAGCGGCCAACGCCGGCAATGCACGGCCAGCGCCGCCCCTGCCCGCCTGATCCCTGGACATGCAAGGCCCGGCGCCAGCAGCGGCTGAAACAGGCACGTATAGACCGTGGACAACCCGCGCACCTGCCGTCCCGGGCCCCGCAGCAGCGGCAGCATCGCCATCGGCCGGCCGCCGTCGCGGCACAGCAGGAAAATCGCATGCGCACCAGGCGGCAGCGCTGCCTCGACGGTCGCCTCGAACCACGCACGGCTCGATTGGAAGCCCGGCCCGGCGGCGAACAGCGGATCCCACTCTGTGCCGACATCCGGCAGCCCCGCCGCCTCCACGTCGGCCCCTGTTAGGTCAATCGTCACCGCCGGGCCGAATAGTAGGCCAGCCCGACCCACTCATGCATCGCGTAGAAGCTGTTCACCCAAGCGGAGGTGCGCGGCAAGAACTCCCACAGCGTAAATGTCGGCCATGGATCGCGGCGCACCGGGGCCGGGACCGCCGCCATGCCGAAGCGGCGGAAGGCGAGCAGCGAACGCCGCATGTGCCAGGCGTGGGTCACGACATACACGCGACGGATTTCAGCCGATGCAAGGATACGCGCGCTGTACTCGGCATTTTCCCAGGTTGTCGGCGACCCCGCCTCGATCCAGCGGACTTGCACGCCGAAATCCCCGGTCATGCTATCGGCCATCAGCTCGCCAATAGTGAGCGGCAGCCCGTCGACCACGCCGCCCGACACCAGCACCGGCAGTCCCGACCGCCGCTGCAGCTCGGCGCCGGCGCGCACCCGCTCGAGGCTGAGGCTGCCCAGCACGGCGCCAGGCGGATCGGGTACGAGGAACACGTCGCCGCCAAGCACGACGATGGCCTCTGGCGCCTGGGTTTCTGGCGTCTGGGTTTCTGGCGCTTCCGCCGGCGGATCGAGCGACGCCAGCAACGCCATGGACACCACGGGCAGCGACAGCAGCACCAACCCAAGCAGGGCGGCCACAGCCAAGGCACGACCCAACCGTCCACGCAGCAGCACCAGCGCAAATAGCGCCGCGAGAGCCAAGCCGGCCGGAGGCAGGAACAACGCTGCGGCGACGTTGTTGATCAGCAAGGCAACTCCACCGTAACGAATGCCGCTGTCCTGCCCGAGTTCGCCGTAGTTTGATAGGGGCGCGTGCAGCCCGTCCGCATTCAGGCTATGGCTCGTTGCAGCCATGCCCGACCGCTCGCCCGGGGTCGTTGTGTCCCGCCCCACGCTCGACGCCGCTGGCCTGGCGGCGCTCGGTGAGCGATGGTGGGCGCTGGAGGCGGTCGCCGACGCATCTGCTTTCCAGACCTGGACCTGGATCGGTTGCAATGCCGCCGAGCGCTTCCCCGATCCGGTCCTCATCGAGGCGCATGATGCGGAGGGTCCGTTGGCGCTCGCGCTGTGCAACCGCCGCCACTCCAGATTTTTCGGCGACACGCTATGGCTGCATGAGAGCGGCGATCCGGCGCATGACGCCGTGTTCACCGAGCACAACGCCCCCTTGCTGGCGCGCCGTGCGCCGGGTGGGCTGTTGATCGAAGCGCTGCGATGCGCGCTGCGGCCGTCGGTCGGCCGGGTTCCGCGCCTTGTGCTGTCCGGCATCGGCGAGGCGACCCGCGCCGCCGCGCTGCAGACTGGCATGGCAGTGCCGCCGGGCATCGAGCGCGCCGCGCCCTATGTGGACTTCGCGCAGATTGCGCCGGGCACCGCCTTCATCGACCAACTCAGCGCCAATACGCGTCAACAGCTCCGACGGTCCGACCGCGCCTATGCCGCCCGCGGCGCGTTGCGGGTCGAGACGGCGCAGACGGCGGAGCAGGCAATGCTGTATCTCGATGCGCTGATTGCACTGCATTCCGCGACATGGCGGGCCCGCGGCAAGCCCGGCGCGTTCGCGACGGACACAATCCAGCGCTTCCACCGTTGCCTGATCCGCCGCGGGGTCCCCGGCATGGTCGAATTGCTGCGGATCACCACGGGCGGGACCGTGGTCGGTTACTTGTATAACTTGGTTCAGGCCGGATGGGCCTGCGCCTATCAGAGCGGCTTCGACTACCCCGGCGCGCCCGCGAATGCGAAGCCGGGGCTGACCTGCCACCATCTGGCGATCGAGGCGCATCGCACGCGCGGCGGCCTCGGCTATGATTTCCTGGGGGGCGCCGACCGTTACAAGCGCAGCCTGGCGAACGGCGAGCGGACGTTGCACTGGCTCGCCATCGCACCGCGACTGCACCCGGCGGCGTTGATGGCCGTCCTGCGCCGCATGGCCGGCCGTTGATGCCCAGAAATGTAGCAATTTGCAGCGAAACGAGCAGTCTTTTCGACGTACTGATGCCTCGCGGCCAAGAAATCATACGGCATGCATGTTGCATTACTGTCACTGCGTCTAAGACATCAAGCCGGGCTGATCCGGCATAACAGGGAGTTGTAAATTGGCGTTCATCCGAAACTGGCTGCGAGCCGCAGGCTTTGCGGCCGTGACTGCGGCGTTCGCCTTGGGAATTTCCCCCGTCCACGCCCAATCGACTGGTCCCGTAAAGATCGGCATCCTGCACAGCCTGTCCGGCACCATGGCCATCAGCGAGACCACGCTGAAGGACGT
>CAXTJW010000300.1:0-5106 GCA_964244305.1 uncultured Acetobacteraceae bacterium | reverse complement strand
GGGCCCTGGTGGAGGAGCGCACCGACCCCGTGCTGTTCGCCATGTCGCGCGATTATGTGGGCGACCTGGCCGAGACCGTTGCGCTGATCTGGCCGGCGGCCGCCAGCAACGCAGGGCCGCCCAGGATGACCGAGGTTGTCCAGACCCTTATCAGCACGCCGAAGTCCGAGCTGCCGTTCGTGCTGGCCGGCTGGCTCGACGCCTCCGACGCTTCGGTGCGCTATGCGCTATTGAAATTGATCACCGGGGAGCTCCGCGTCGGCGCGTCGGCGCGGCTGGCGAAGGTGGCGCTGGCGGAGGTCGCCGAGGGGCGGATCGCGGCCAATGAGATCGAGGAGGTCTGGCACGGCCTGACCCCGCCCTATACGCCGCTGTTCGCCTGGATCGGCGGCACTGGGCCGCGGCCCGACCCGGCCGGCGCGCCGGTGTTTCGCTCCCCCATGCTGGCGCATCCATTGGAGGCGCCCGACATCGCGGCGCTCGACCCCGCCGCGTTCCGCGCCGAGTGGAAGTGGGACGGCATCCGGGTTCAGCTCGTGGCGACATCGCTGGGCCGCCGCATCTTCTCGCGCGGCGCCGACGACATCTCGGCCGCGTTTCCCGAGATCGTCGAGGCGATGGATTTCCAGGCCGTGCTGGACGGCGAGCTGCTGGTGCTGCGCGACGGCCAGGTGGCGCCGTTCGCCGATCTGCAGCAGCGGCTCAACCGCAAGGCGCCCGGCGCCAAGGCGCAGCGCGATTATCCGGTCGCGGTCCGACTGTATGACCTGCTGTTCGACGACGCCGAAGACCTGCGGCCGCTGCCGTTCGACACGCGGCGGAGGCGGCTGGAGGCCTGGTATGCCCAGCACAGCCCGGCCCGCATGGACCTGTCCGAGCTCATTCCATTCACCACCGTCGACGAGCTCTCGGTGATTCGCGACGGCACCCGCGCCGCCAGCATCGAGGGATTGATGCTGAAGCGCGGCGACAGCGCCTATGTGCCGGGCCGGCCGAAGGGCCAGTGGTGGAAGTGGAAGCGCGACCCGCTGACGATCGACGCCGTGGTGATGTATGCGCAGCGCGGGCACGGCAAGCGCAGCAGCTACTACTCCGATTACACGTTCGGATTGTGGCGGGAGGATGGGGAATTGGTGCCGGTGGGCAAGGCGTACTCCGGCTTCACCGACGCTGAGCTGGTGACCCTCGACCGCTGGATACGCAACCACACCACCAACCGGTTCGGTCCCGTGCGCGAGGTGGAGCGCGGCCTGGTGTTGGAGATCGCCTTCGACGCGGCGCAGCGCAGCAACCGGCACAAGTCCGGCGTGGCGCTGCGTTTCCCGCGCGTGGCCCGGCTGCGTATGGACAAGCCGGCGGAGGAGGCGGACCAGTTGGATACGCTCATGCGGCTGATCGAGCAGTGCTGATCAAGCCTGGGGCCGGCTAGGCGTAGCAGCGCGGGCCCATCACCGCACCAGCAGCGGCAGCACTGAGAGGACCAGCAGCGCCGCCATCGCAGCGTTGAACGTCCGCCATTGCGCACGCGAGCGCAGCACGCGCCCGGCGCCAGCGCCCAGCACCGCCCAGGTCAGGTTACAGGGCACGCCGACCAGGCTGAATATCGCGCCGATCAGCAGGACCTGGCTCGTTAGTCCATGGCCGGGCACGGTGTATGCCGCGCTGGCTATGACGGCGATGACCCATGCCTTCGGGTTGACCCATTGGAATAGTGCCGCCGCGCCGAAGCCCATGGGCGGCTTTGCGGCTTTGCCGAGCAGGGGCGCCGCCGGGTCGGCGCGGATCATGCTCCAGGCGATCCAGAGGATCCACGCACCGCCGATCCAGCGCAGCGCCGCGTGCAGCGGCGGCGAGGCGGCAAGCGGCCCGGCCAGACCCAGCCCCACCACGGCCACCATAGCCCCGAAGCCGAGGTTGATGCCGAGCATATGCGGCATGGTCGCGCGCACGCCATGATTGGCCGCCGAGGCCGCGACCATGATGTTGTTTGGCCCCGGCGTGACCGACGTCACGACGGCGAACAGGACGAGCGCAAAGAGATCAGGCGGCATCATCGGCAAGCTAGCCGGTGCATCGTTGGAGCGGCTCCGCTAAAGCCGGCCCTGGCCTGGACCGGGACGACGACGGCGGCGCATGGAAGAACGCCGCCGTCGCCGATCGTCTATCTCGCGCGGATGTTACTGAGCAGCACCAGCCGGCGCAGACATGGCAGGGGCCGCCATCATCGGGGCGGTGCCGCTGCGGGCGGCATTCAGGCTCTGCTCGTTCAACGCGTCCACGGCGGCATCACCGCCGTCGTGGCGCATGCCCATGTGGCCCTTCATGGCATGATGCATCATGGAGTGCCGGTGATGCATCGGGTGCGCGGTCGTCGCAGCGCTGCTGGCGGCGGCGAACGAGGCTGAGGCGATAACGGCTGCAAACAGGGTCAAGGCGGTTTTGCGGAGGGTCATGTTTCTGCTCATTTCGTCGGACACACGGCGCTCGACGGCACCGAATACGCAATTATCGCGGCGCGAACCGTTTCCAGCAATCATTGCTGCATTCATGCAACGGTAAACTTTCAGAAGTGGTACAACACCCACACATTATTGCAATTGCGCGATTCAGGCGGCGTTGCGCGTCACCAGGCGTCCGGCCTGCTCCGCCGTTGCGCCGCCTTGGCCGACATACGTCGACCGGCCGTTCACCCACGTCTCGATGATGCCCTCCGAGGGCCGCGCCGGCTGGTCGAAATCGGCCACGTCGCGAATGGTGGCCGGGTCGAACAGCACGAGGTCGGCATACGCCCCGGCGCGCACCACCCCGCGGTCGATGAGCCCGAACACCGCCGCCGTGCGGCCCGTCATCTTGTGCACCGCCGTCTCGAGGCTGAACAGCCCGAGGTCCCGGGCATAATGTCCCAATACCCGCGGAAACGTGCCCCATAGCCGCGGATGCGGGAGGGCGTCGTGCGGCAGGCCGTCGCTGCCGACCATACTGCGCGGATGCGCCAGGATGCGCTGCACGTCGGCCTCGTCCATCTGAAAATAGATCGCGCCGGCCGGTGACAGCCGCTCGGCGGCATCACGCTGGGTCAGGCTCCATTCGGCCGCGATATCGGCCAGCATGCGGCCGGACATCTCGGGGCGCGGCACCGACCAGCTCACTTTGGTCGCCACATCGTCGCGGACCCGGCCCGCGATCAGCACCGTCGAGGAGGCGGCATAGGGATACATGTCGAAATCGACCGCCTGCCGCTGGGCTCCGGCATCGATTGCCGGCAGGGTCTCGACCGAGCGGCCGTAGTTTTCCGGCATCGCGCATTTGTGGTGGCTGATCACCACCGGCGCGCCGGCATCGCGGCCGATCCGCAGCGTCTCCTCGATCGACTGCAGCACGCCGGCGCCCTCGTCGCGCATATGCGTCACATACAGGCCGCGCTTGGCCCGCAGCGCCTGGGCGACCGCGATCACCTCCTGGGTCGGAGCCTCGGTGCTCGGGCCATAATAGAGGCCCGTCGAGAAGCCCGAAGCGCCCTCATCGAGGCTTTCGGCCAGCCGGCGGCGCATCTGGTCACACTCGCGGTCGGTCGCGGCGCGCCCGACGTCGCCCTGCATGGCCTCGACCCGCAGCGACATGTGGCCGATCAGCGCCACGACATTGACCGGCGCCGGGTCGGCACGCAGGCGCGCGGCATACTCGCCGAAGCTGCCGAAAATCCACCAGCTCTCGTCGCCTAGCAGGTTCAGCGGCGGGACCGGCCGCGACGCCATGCGCACGGGAGATAGGCTGATGCCGCAGTTGCCGACGACGACGGTGGTGACGCCCTGGCTCGTTTTGCACAGCATGCAGGCGGGGCCGCACAGCACCGCCCGGTCGTCGTGGGTATGCGCGTCGATGAAGCCCGGCGCGATGGCCCGGCCCTGCGCCAGCACGTCGCGGTCCGCAGTCGCGGCACCCAGGTCGCCGACGGCGACGATGCGGTCGCCGGACACTCCGACATCGCCGCGAGTGCGGGACGCGCCCGTGCCGTCCAGGATGACCGCATCGCGGATGATCAGGTCGCAGTGCATGAGTGTTCTCCCGCGGGCGCCAGTCCGTCCGACCCGTCGCCAGCGTGCCGCCCCTTCCGCATCCGGGCAAGCCCGGCCATCATGGCGCCAACCAACAGCGGGGGATCCTCCATGACCAAGCCCAACACTCGGCATCGTATCGTCGTCGCCCGGCCCATGCCGTCGGCCGTCACCGACCGCGCCAGCAGCGAGTTCGACGCAATATTGTCCGGCAGTGCCGACATGCCGCCGGACGCTGTCCTCCAGGCGCTCGTTGACCATAGGGCGGAGGGCCTGTTCTTCAGCAGCAACCTCAAGCTCAACGCCGAGTTTATCGCCCGCCTGCCGCAGTCGGTCCGCGTGGCCGCGACATGCAGCGTCGGCTTCGACCATGTCGACGTCGCGGCGGCCAAGGCGCGCGGCCTGATCGTCACCAACACGCCCGAGGTGCTGACGGATTGCACCGCGGACCTCGCGTTCATGCTGCTGCTCTGCGCCTGCCGCCGCGCCTGGGAGCATACCGAGGTCATGCGTTCGGGCTGGCGGAAGAGCTTCGGCATGCGGGACATGCTGGGCATCCAGGCCAGCGGCAAGACGATCGGCATCGTGGGCTTCGGGCGCATCGGCCGGGCGGTGGCGCAGCGCGCCCGCGGCTTCAACATGCGCGTGCTGTATACCGACATGGCCCGCGCCGCGCCGGAGCAGGAGCACGGCGCGGAGTTCGTGCCGACCCTGCGCGAGCTGCTGCCGCGCAGCCAGATCATCTCGTTGCATGCGCCGGGCGGGGCCGCGACCGACAAGCTGATGAACGCCGAGACGATCGCGCTGCTGCCGCGCGGCGCGGTTCTGGTAAACGCCGCACGCGGCACGCTGGTGGATGAGGACGCGCTGATCGACGCATTGAACTCGGGCCAGTTGGCGGCGGCCGGGCTGGATGTGTTCCGCAAGGAGCCGGATTTCGACACCCGGTTGGCCGCATTGCCGAACGTGTTCCTGACGCCGCATATGGGTAGCGCGACGACGGAGACGCGCAACGCCATGGGCTTCCGCGCGCTCGACAACATCGAGGCCG
>CAXTJW010000299.1:0-5116 GCA_964244305.1 uncultured Acetobacteraceae bacterium | reverse complement strand
GTCATGTCGGCGGCATCGTTCCGGTCTTCGAAATAGATCATGCGGAACGACGGGATCGCGATGATGACGAGGACGAGGACCGGCAACACGGTCCAGGCCACCTCTAGCGCGGTATGATGGCTGATGCGGCTCGCCTTCGGGTTGACCGAGGCACGGAAGCGCCACACGCAATAGCCCAGCAAAGCCGCGACGAAAATCGTTACCGCAGCCATGAGCCAGAGCACCATGGCGTGCAGGCCCTCGATGCCCTGCTGGACCGGGCTATGCGCCGTCTGGAAGCCAAGCTGCCAATTACGCGGCGCCTGCGCCCAAGCAGGACCCGCACCGGCCATCAGCATCATCGTCGAGATCGCTGCGGCCCTGAGCCGCTGGGAAATCTGCATCTGACCGTCCATTCCACCTGCACGTTGCCCGGCCCAAAATCCGGAGCACCCGGCAGGACGTATCGGACAGCCTTTGTAAGATCAAGCCAGAGACTTGCTTGTTCCTCACTAGTTGGGCAGACTCACCAAGGTGAAAAGGCCCAGCGGCGGCACGGATGCGAATTGTGCCCGCACCTGGTCGTCGGGCGTCAGCAGCGCATCGCGGGAAAAGTCGGGATGCCAGCCGAGCTTGCGCGACGCCGGGGCCAGCGCGCGCTCGGCCCACCAGCGCGGCCCGCGCTCGGCCGCAAAATGGTTGACGAACAGCAAATGCCCACCCGGACGCACGACCCGGCGCATCTCGGCCAGCAGCAGCCGCGGATTAGGCACTACGGAGGCGACGAACATCGCCACCGCGATGTCGAACGACCCGACTTCGAAGCCGGTCGCCTCAGCGTCCACTTCGAGCAAGGCCTCAATATTGGTAAGGCCGGAGGATTTTACCCGGGAATGTGCGAACGCCAGCATCTCCGCCGACAGGTCGATGCCGGTGATCCGCTTGGCGCTGGAGTAATGCGGCAAGGCGAGCCCGGTGCCGACGCCTACCTCAAGCACATGCTGGCCGGGCAGGGCGTTCACCGCCTCCACCGCGCGACGCCGGCCAAAGGCCGATACACCGCCGAATACCGTATCGTAGACGCCGGCCCAGCGGCGGTAAGCTGCACGAACGGAATCGGCGTCGAGGGCAGTGTGGCGCTCCCGCGGCAGCGCTGTGTCGAGTGGTTGCATCATATCTCCGTCCAACCCCTAGACCGGCAACCCCCAGGGATCAAGAGCGGCGCAACCCAAACCTCGATAACGTTAGCGGGCCAACTCGGTCAGGCTGCATCCTCGCGGCGATCGCGCACCTTCACATACGCAAGCGCCACGTGCTGCGCGCAGTATGGCTTGCCCGTCATCGCACCGTCGTCGCAGAAGCGGAAGCTCGCAGTGCCAGGGTCGCCGATCGGCCAGCAGCAGGTCGTCACCCGCGCGCCGGCACGGGGCATCGGCACGGCGCGGAGTTGGACGGACGGACGCGGTGGGGCAGGGGCTGCTGGCGGCGGAGTGTCCGGCATGGCCGCCTGCGGGAGAGCCGGCATCGCGGCGGGCGTGGACGGAACGCTTGTGAATGGAGCGGGCGCGGACAGAGCGGGCAAGGTCTGCCCGGTCGTGCGCCGGGGCGTGGAGCGCCGGGCCACATGCCCGTCGGCGGTCTCGCGGCGGATCGGCGAGGGCCGCGGCGAGAGCGCCAGCCGATGCGCCTTGCCGACCACCGCGTTCTTGGTGATGCCCATGCGCCGGCCGATTTCGGCGGTCGAGTGGCCCTCGGACCACAATTGGCGCAAGCGGGCGATCATCTCCTCGTTCCAGTCCATGCAAGGCTCCTGACCACCAATTGATACGCTATACGATAGGTCAGTCTTAACGCTACAGCTAGATGGAAAGTGCCGCCACAACACAAACAGTTGTGGATAACTGGCTAAAACAGCAGACCCTTGCGCAGCAGCCCGTGCACCCCCTTCTCGCCGTTCACCGTCTGCGTCACGTGGAAATCCACCGCGAGCGAGCAGAACTGGTAGGCCTCGTCTCGCGAAAGGCTGGACCGGGCGCAGATGAAGGCGATCATCTCCCGCAGCGCCTGCTTCATCGCGAGGTCCAGGTCCTCGTTCATCCCCATGGAGATGTAGTGGGTCGGGGACTCGCCGCGTGGGAAATGCAGGTCCGCCGCCTTGTGCAGCACGAAGGTGAATGTTCCGGTCAGGCACATTTCGAGCGCGTTGATGCAGACCTCGCCGTCGCCTTGCACCCCGTGGCCGTCGCCGGCGGAAAAGTTCGCGCCGGGCATCCAGACCGGCAGGAAAAGGGTGCTGCCGGCGCCAAGCTCCTTGTTGTCCAGGTTGCCGCCGTGCTTCCGCGGCTCCTTGGTCGAGATCGCGCCATAGGCTGGCGGCGGCGCCACGCCCATGACCCCGAAGAACGGCGCTAGCTTCAACTCGGTGCCCCAGGGCAGCCGGCAGGTCGCGGCGGCGCGGTCCACGGCGATATGGCTGAGGAAATGGTGGGGGAAGTCGTCCGGCAGCGTGCCGAACAGCGGGCGGTGGCCGCAGAACCCCCAGTCGGCGCCAAGCTCGATGTGGTCGATGCGGACTTCAAGCGTATCGCCGGGCTCGGCGCCGGCGATGGCGATGGGACCGGTGAGGATATGCGGGCCGAGCCGGGGCGGGTTGGCAGCGTGGATGGCAACCAGCGCCGGCGGCACGTTGAAGCCCAGCCGCTCCGGCGGCAGCACGTCGGGCCCGCCCGACACGCATTCCAGCACGACGGTATCGCCGCTCTGGACCGTCAGGACCGGCGCATAGTCGGCGCTGAACGTGCCCCAGCGGATCGTCTCGGGCGTGGCGGGAACGCGGTGCTGGGTCAAGGGCAGTCTCCAACTCTATGCAATATGGCCAATCACCCGAGCCGCCTGCAGTTGCGACAGCCGCCCCTGATCGAGCCCGAGCAGGCCGCGCAGGACCTCGCCGTTATGCTGGCCCAGGGTCGGCCCTGCGTCGCGGATGCGCCCCGGCGTCGCCGACAGGCGCGGAGCGACGTTCTGCATCCGCAGCTCCCCAAGCGCCGGGTGCATCACGCGCGCGATCGTCTCCCGCGCCTTGAAATGCGCGTCCTCCAGCATCTCGGGCCCGCGGTAGATGTCGCCCCGCGGCACCCCGGCCTCGTCCAGCAGCGCCCCGAGCGCCGCACGGCCCTGCGTCCGGGTCCAGTCGGCGATCATGGCGTCGAGCTCCGCCTGCCGCGCGCCACGGGCGTCGTGGGTGCGGTATCGCGGATCATCGGCCAGCTCCGCCCGGCCCATCGCGGCGGCCAGGCGGCGGAACACCGTGTCCTGGTTCGCGGCGATCAGCACGTAGAAGCCGTCCTGCGTGGGATATACGTTGCTAGGCGCGATGTTCGGCAGGATCGCGCCTGTACGCTCCCGCACATAGCCGGTGTGGGCGTATTCGGTGATGAGGCTCTCCATCACCGCCAGCACCGCCTCGTAGATGGCGCTGTCGACCATCTGCCCGCGCCCGGTGCGCGACCGCGCGTGCAGCGCCATCATGCCGCCCAAGCAGGCGAAGGTCGCCGCCAGGGTGTCGCCGATCGAGATGCCCATGCGGCTGGGCGGCGTGCTGGGGTCGCCGACCACGTGGCGCAGCCCGCCCATCGCCTCGCCGATCGCGCCGAACCCGGCCTTGTGCGCGTAGGGGCCGGTCTGGCCATAGCCGGACACCCGGATCATCACCAAGCGCGGGTTGATCGCCGCGAGGGCGTCGTAGCCCAGGCCCCACTTCTCCATGGTGCCGGGGCGGAAATTCTCGATCAGGACGTCGCTCGTCGCCACCAAATCGCGCACCAGCGCCTGGCCTGCGGGCTGCCGCGCATCGATCTCCACGCTTTTCTTGCCGCGCGCGATCACCGGCCACCATAGCGAAAGCCCCTGCGGCTTCTCGTGGCCCCACTCCCGCATCGGGTCGCCCTTGCCCGGCGACTCCAGCTTGATCACCTCGGCGCCGAAATCCGCCATGAGCTGGCCGCAAAACGGGCCGGCGATCAGCTGCCCCATCTCGATGACGCGCAGGCCATGTAGCGCGCCTTCGGGCTGTGAACTGTCCGGGCGTGTTGGGTTTTCCGCCAAATCCATCCTGGCATGGTTGGATTCCGCGTGCACCCGTGTCAAGCGCCCGCGCTGGGCGTCGTCAGCCTATCCAGTGCGCCGGCGCCGAGGCGGTGAAATGCTGCGTGCTGTCGGACGCCAGCGCCGCCGTGCCTCCGGCGACGGCCTGCCTGTCGAACTGCATCGAGTTGACATACAGGTTGCGGTCAGCGGCTGCCGTCCCGCCAAAGGCGTCGTTGATGAACGAAACCGTTATGGCGTGCGGTTTCATGTCCTCCACGATGCCGGCAAATGTGAACGCCTGCGACTGCCCGGCCGCGTGCGAGGCGCTGACGGTATGGACGCCGCCCAACTGGACGCGGTCGACCGCAACCGTGAACTGCGCGTCGCCTTGCCACGCGTCTTCCGACATGTTCAGCGTGAGCGTGCTCGCAGCGAGCGGGGCCGGGCTTCCCGCGGTCACGCCGAAATACGCAGTGCCGTTGGAAAACAGGGTCGCCGCACTGCCGGAAACGCCCTGGCCGTCGAGCGTGGCCCCGGTCACGTACAGGTTGCGGTCGGTGCTGGGAGTGCCGCCCCAGGCGTCGTTGATGAAGCTGACGCCGATCCGGTGCGCCCCGGCGCCGAGCGTCGTACTCACCGCAAAGGCCTGGTCCGGTCCGGCAGCGTGCGAGGCCGACGCCGTATGCACGCCGCCGACCTGTTTTCCATCGACGCTGATGGTGAACTGCGCATCGCCCTTCCATGCGTCCTCGGCGATATCCAAGACCAGGCCCGGCGAGGCCCAAGGCGACGTGGTCACCAGGGCAGGCTCGGAAGCCAGCGTCGAATTGTAGGAAAATGTTGCGGGTCCGGTGACGAGTTGGCTTGCCGTCAAGCCGTAAACGGCGTTCCCGGTCAGGCTTACGGCCACGTTGGCCGGATTTATGACCGCCGAGGCGAACGGGTCGGCCAGGTCGTTCAGGATCGTGTTGCCGATGACGCGGAGCGCCGTGTTGGCGTGCAGGCCGCCCTCCTCGCCGACGGCGATGATCGCCGGGTTTTGCGAGTTGGG
>CAXTJW010000298.1:0-5152 GCA_964244305.1 uncultured Acetobacteraceae bacterium | reverse complement strand
AGCCCGCGCACCGCCGTCAGCGAGCCCAGGGTGACGATGAACGGCGGCAGCTTGCCGAAGGCAATCAGGCTGCCGTTCAACAGTCCAAACAGCAGCCCGGTCAGCAACGCCGCCGGCACGCCCAGCAAGCCCCAATCCGGGATCAGCGAGCCGATCAGCGCCGCCATTGCGGAGGCGGCGAGGATGCTGCCGACCGACAGGTCGATGCCGCCGGTGAGGATGACGAAGGTCATGCCGGCGCCGAGCACGGTGTTGATCGCCGCCTGCTGCGCCACGATCGACAGGTTCTGCGAGGTGAGGAACCGCTGCTCGCCGAGGTAGTGGAACGCGATCGCCAGGATGAACAGCACCGGCAGCATGCCGAGCGCCTGGATCATGCTGCGGATTTGAACTTGTCGGCTCGAGAGGCCGGCGCCTCCGGTGGATGCGGCGCGCGGTGGCGCTGTTGGATCGTTGCTGATTTCAGACATTTTGGTCGCCCCCCTTCGTTCGGTTACGCCGCCACTCCGGCGCCATAGGCCATGATGTTTTCTTGGGTGATCGGCTCGCCGCCGGGTCCGCCGACCTCGCCGGCGATGCGGCCCTCGCGCATTACCAGCACGCGGTCGCAGACGCCGATGATCTCGGGCAGCTCGCTCGAGATGACGATGACGCCGATGTCGCGCCGTGCCAGCTCGTCGATGATGCGGTAGATTTCGGATTTGGCGCCGATGTCGACGCCGCGGGTCGGCTCGTCGAGGATCAGCACCTTCGGCCCGATCTCGAGCCAGCGCGACAGCAGCACCTTCTGCTGGTTGCCGCCGGACAGGCTGCCGACGCTGACCATCGGGCTCGCGGCGCGCACCCGCAGCGTCTCGAACGCCTTGGCTGCCCGGCGGCGCGCGGACGCGAGGTTCAGGACGCCGCCGCGGCCGGCATCGCGGCCGATCACGCCGAGGTTGATGTTGGTGCTGCAGGACAAATCGAGGAACAGGCCCAGCCCCTTGCGATCCTCCGTAAGGTAGGCGATGCCGGCGGCCAGCGCGTCCTCCGGCGCATCGATGTGGAGCGCCCGGCCCTCGAGCGTCGTCAGGCCGGCGGATTTCGGGTCGGCACCGTAGATCAGCCGGGCGAGTTCGGTGCGGCCGGAGCCGACGAGTCCGGCGATGCCCAGCACCTCGCCCCGATGCAGCACGAAACTGCAGGGCTGCACGCGGCGGCCGCCGTCAGTCATGTCCTGGACCTGCAGCACGATGGGGCCACGGCTGCCGTGCGGGTCGTGGGTTTTGGTGTAGAAGCTCGACAGGTCGCGCCCGACCATCATCTTCACGAGCGCCTCGGCGCTGAGCTGCTCGCGCGTGAGGGTGCCGACGTAGCCGCCGTCGCGCAATACGGCGACCCGGTCGGCGAGCTCGTAGACCTCGGCCATGCGGTGGCTGATGTAGATCAGGGCGATGCCGTCGGCGCGAAGCTGGCGCACGAGGGCGAACAGGCGGTCCGTCTCACGGGACGAGAGCGCCGTGGTCGGCTCGTCGAGCACGAGGATTTTCGATTTTGCGTGGAGCGCGCGGGCAATCTCGACCAGCTGCTGTTCGGCGATGGACAGGGTGCCGACGGCCGTATCCGGGGTGAACGGGGCGCCGAGCCGCTCCAGCACCGGACGGCATCCCTCGCGCATGGCCCGGCGGTCGATGCGGCCGCCCCGGGCCGGCTCGGCGCCGAGATAGATGTTCTCGGCGACGGTGAGGTTGGGGGCGAGGGCGAGTTCCTGGTAGATGATGGCGATGCCGTGGCGCTTGGCCGCGATCGGGTCGGTGATGGCGACCGGCTTGCCATTGATCAGCAGCTCGCCGCCGGGGTCGGCCTGATAGGCGCCGGAGAGGATTTTCATCAGCGTGGACTTGCCGGCGCCGTTCTCGCCCATGAGGGCCAGCACCTCGCCGCTCCAGGCTTTGAGCTGGACGTCGTTGAGTGCCTTTACGCCCGGGAAGGTCTTGGAGATGCCGCGCATCTCAAGCTGTGGGACGATCCCATTTTCCGACGGCATCTTTGTTTCTCCCCTGGCGTTGGTTTAGCGTTGTTTGCTTATTGCCCGGAAAGCAACTCCTGATCTGGGCTGTAGTGGGAATGAGTCGTCAGCTTCGCGGCCTCGATTGTCGTGACGGGTCCGCCAATGCCTCGGCGCTATCGGCCGGCCGAGACTACAAAATCCGAAAGCTTTGCCTCACGGCCGCAGCGGCCGAAAGAACGCGCGGATTTCGTCTGCCAGCTGCTCCGGCTGCTCCATCGCGGCGAAATGGCCGCCGCGTGGCATCACGGTCCAGCGCCGGATGTCGGTGTAGGTGCGCGCGGCCAATGACCGTGGCGGGCGCACGATCTCCTTGGGAAACGCGCTGTATCCCATCGGCACGTCCACAGTGCCGATCGACCACGGACCGTGCAGACGCACGTAATAGGGCCAGAACGACGAGCCGATCGCGCCGGTGAACCAATACAGCGCGATGTCGGCGAGCATCTGGTCTTTGTTGAATACCGACTCCACGTCGCCGCCGCAGTCGGACCAGGCGCGGAATTTCTCGATGATCCACGCCGCCAGCCCCGCCGGCGAGTCCGTCAGGGCGAAGGCGAGCGTTTGCGGCCGCGTCCCCTGGATGGACTGGTATCCGGTCTCCTCCTTCAACCAAACGTCGAGCTCGGCCAAATAGCGCTGCTCCTCCGAAGTGGGGTTGGCGAGATTGGTCCGGTCGCGCCGTACCGCTAGAAAATTCAGGTGGATGCCGACCAGCTTGTCCGCATGGACGTCGCCCAGGCGTGAGGTGATGGTCGCGCCCCAGTCCCCGCCCTGCGCGCCGAAACGCGGGTAGCCAAGCACGCCGGTCATGAGATCGGCGAAGCAGTCCGCCATCGCCTCGACGCCAAAGCGCGGCTGCCCTGGCTTGAACGAGAACCCGTAGCCCGGCAATGAGGGTGCGACGACGGTGAAGGCGTCGGCCGGGTCGCCGCCGAAGCGGACGGGATCGGTGAGCCGCGGGATCAGCTCCAGGAACTCGAACACCGAGCCGGGCCAGCCGTGCGACAGCAGCAGCGGCAACGGGGCCGGCCCCTTGCCGGGCACATGCAGGAAGTGCAGGTCGATGCCATGCAGCGGCACGGTGAATTGCGGAAATGCGTTGAGCCGCGCCTCCTGCGCGCGCCAGTCGAACGCCGTGCGCCAGTGCTCGACCAGGTCCCGCATGTAGGCGAGGTCGGTCCCGTACGCCCATGCGGCGTCCGGCGCCTGATCCGGCAGGCGGGTCCGGCCGAGGCGCTCGCGCAGGTCGGCGATCGCCTCGTCCGCGATGTTGGCGATGAAGGGGACGGGCGCTGGCATGGTCATGCTCCGGTTTCGACGGCCTCGGTCAGCAGTTGCAGCAGCGCGAGCGCGAAGGCGTGCATGTTGGCGACGCGGTCGTTGCTGCCGGTTTCGACGGTGATGACTTTCTCCAGAGGACCGCTGATGGCAAGGCAGGTGTGGCCGGGTTTGTCGCCGTAGCGGTTGCCGGCCGGCCCGGCCGCTCCGGTCTCCGCGATGCCCCAGGTCGTGGTGAAACGCGCGCGGACCGTGCGGGCGAGCAGGCCTGCATAGGGTTCGGAGGACGATCGCAGCCCGGTCATTTGCTCCGGCGTGATGGCCAGCAGCGCCTCGCGGGCCGTCTCAGTGTATACTACTGCGCCGCCCATGAAGTAGGCGCTGGCGCCGGGTACCGCGAGGAGGGCCGCGGATACCAGCCCGCCGGAGGAGGATTCGGAGATCGCGACGGTTTCCTTGCGGGCCTTGAGCAGTGCGCCAAGCCGCTCGGCCATCGGCAGCAGGTCCTGCATCGCGTATCCTCCGGCTGATGGACGCGAGGCTGCCTTAGCGCAGCGCCTGGATCAAGCGGGTCTGGCATGAGGCCTCGCCACGGCCGGTATGCCCTGGACGGATAGCCGCCGTTCTAGCCAAGCGCCGTCCGCGCGGGATGGACACCGCTTTCCGTCCTCATTCTGTGGTTCGCATTAATCGGTTGTACACTTTGGTGGATTAAGCACTCTTTCTCGTCAAATGCTGAGAGTGCAATCGTCACCATGTCGGCCAGCACACGATTTCCAGTCGGCGTCTATGTCGGCAATCCAAATGGCAACGATGCGGTGGCCGAGGCCGCTTTCGAAGCCGATTTCAACAGTTTCGTTTCGGTCATGGGTGGCGCGCGGCCGGCTACGATGAATGCATTCACAGATTTCGGGCAAGATCCGAGCCAATGGACCAGCAATGCTGGCTGGACAGCGTGGTCCTGGGCAAAATCCAAGGTCGTGGGGACCTCGATCACGCCAGTGATCGGCATCCCGATGTCGGACAACAGGCATTGGGCGGGCAACGCGGCCGGGTGGACCAACGATGACTTCTTCAAGGGAATCATCAACGGGGTTTATGACGCCGACTACAAGGGCGTGGTCGACGCGTGGGCGAACGCTGGCTTCAAGACCATGGAGTTGCGGCTCGGCTACGAGATGGATGGCGGGTTCATGCCCTGGTATATGGGCGACGACGCAGCGACCCAGGGCGACTGGGTCAAGGCATTCCAACATCTTTCGACCTTGATGCGCACCGAGGCCAAGGCGGACGGGGCGGTGGCGAAGGTCGTTTGGAACCCCGCCGACATCAACTGGACGCGCCTGTCGGTGCAGGCCGCCTATCCCGGCGACGCCTATGTCGACGTGATCTCGGCCGACGTATACAGCCCGCTCTATCCAAAAGGCCTGTATGACTGGGCGAAAAACGACGGCACGATCGACACAAGCATCCAGCAGTGGTGGGCGGACCCGGTCAACCGCGAGCATTTCTGGTCACACCCGAACGCCAACCAGTGGAGTCCAGCCGGGACAGGGAACGGTTTCAGCCTATGGGATGCGGTCGCCATGGCCAAAGCGCACGGCAAGCCGTTGGCGGTCTCGGAGACCGGCGCTGGGGGGAACGGCACGACGACGGGACCGTCGGACGAGGCCGACTTCCCGAAATGGCTTGCCGGGGAACTCGTCAGCGCGCAGTCGCAGGGCGTCGCCATCGACAGCGTCAACATCTGGGACGCGAAGCTCGGCGACGGCAACTGGGACTTCTCGACGCCCGGCGCCGGCAAGCCGCTGGAGGCTGCGGCTT
>CAXTJW010000297.1:0-5159 GCA_964244305.1 uncultured Acetobacteraceae bacterium | reverse complement strand
TCGTTCGACCCGCCATAGATCGAAATCTTGCGCCAGTTGAAATACGTCGGCGCAGCCTCCGCCGCATAGTCCGGACCCACCGGCGGCTCGTTGCTGCCCGGCTCATGATCGTCATACGGCAGTATATAAGGACCAACCACGTCCATCAGCAGCTCCGTCGTCGCCTGCTGCAGCTCGGAGCCCTTGATCTTCAAGATCGAACTCGCCGGGTTCGGCTTGCCGCGATCCCGGTTGCGTTCGTCCGCCACGACGCGGAGCTGGGTCATTTCCAATGCCTTGAGCTCGACCTCGACCGCCGCCACCCGCTCGCGGAAATGCGGTTCGTCCATCATCGCGCGGTCCCCGACGCGCTCCAGCGCAGCCAATTGCTTGATGCGGCGGATGCGCGCCTTGCTCACGCCGACGCGGGCGATGCCGGTGCGCTCGTTGCCCAGCAGGAACTTGGCGTAGTCCCAGCCCTTGTTCTCCTCGCCGACGAGGTTCTCGATCGGCACCCGCACCTCGTCGAACCAGACCTCGTTGACCTCCAAGCCGCCGTCGATCGTCTGAATCGGCCGCACGCTGATGCCCGGCGTCTTCATGTCGATCAACAGGAAGCTGATGCCCTCCTGCTTCTTCCTCGCCCCAGGATCGGTGCGCACGAGGCAGAAAATCCAGTCGGCATATTGCGCCAGCGTCGTCCAGGTCTTCTGCCCATTCACGATGTAATGGTCGCCGTCGCGCACGGCGGTGGTGCGCAGGCTCGCGAGGTCCGACCCGGCGCCGGGCTCGGAGAAACCCTGGCACCACCAGATGTCCAGGTTCGCTGTCGGCGCCAGGAACTGCTTCTTATGCGCCTCGGAGCCGAACTGCGCGATGACCGGGCCCACCATGTTGGTATTGAACCCGAGCGGCGCCGGCACGCAGTTCTGCTGCATCTCGTCCTGATAGATATAGAGCTGCACCGGCGTCCAATCCTGGCCGCCCCACTCCGCCGGCCAGTGCGGCACCGCCAGCCCGTTCGCGTTCAGGATACGCTGCGCGGTGACCTGCTGGTCCCGTGAGACGTGCTCGCCGCGCTGCACCTGCTCGCGGATCGTCTCGGGGATTTGCGTCGTGAAGAAGTCGCGCATCTTCTCGCGGAAGGCACGCTCCTCGGCGGTGAAGCTCAGGTCCATAGCTCGCTCCTATCGCAGCTCAAACAGGCCGGCGGCGCCCTGGCCGCCTCCAATGCACATGGTCACGACGACGCGCTTGGCACCCCGCCGGCGGCCTTCGATCAACGCATGCCCCATCATCCGCGCCCCGCTCATGCCGTATGGATGCCCAATCGAGATCGCGCCCCCGTCCACGTTCAAGCGGTCGGCGGGAATGCCGAGCTTGTCGCGGCAATATAGCACCTGACTGGCGAAGGCTTCGTTAAGTTCCCATAGATCAATGTCGTCTACACTCAGCCCATGACGCTCCAGCAACCGCGGCACCGCGAACACCGGCCCGATGCCCATCTCGTCCGGATCGCAGCCGGCGACGGCCAGGCCCCGGAACACCGCCATGGGCTCCAGCCCGCGGCGCGCCGCCTCCTGGTCCGACATGACGACGCAGGCGCTGGCACCGTCCGAGAGCTGGCTCGCGTTGCCGGCGGTGATGAATTGGCCCTCGCCGCGTACTGGCTTCAGCTTCGCCAGCCCCTCCAGCGTGGTCTCCGGGCGGTTGCCCTCGTCCTGGCGCAGCGTCGTCGCCTCATGCCGGACTTCGCCCGTCACCTTGTCGGTGATGGCCATGACGCTCGGCAGCGGCACGATCTCATGGTCGAAGCGCCCGGCCTGCTGCCCGGCCGCGGTGCGCCGCTGGCTTTCGAGCGCATACTCGTCCTGCGCCTCACGGCTGATACCGTAGCGGGCCGCGACGATGTCCGCCGTTTCGATCATCGGCATATACAAGGCCGGCACGTGATCCTCGAGCCAGGCGTCCTTATACATGTGCCGGTTCAGCGTCGTCTGCACCAGGCTGATGTTCTCCAACCCGCCAGCCACCGCGACCGGCACGCCGTCGCACATCACCCGGTTGGCCGCGATCGCGATCGCCTGCAGGCCCGACGAGCAGAACCGGTTCACCGTCATCGCCGCCGTCCCGGCCGACAGCCCGGCGCGCAACGCCGCCTGCCGGGCGATATTGCCGCCCGTGGCGCCCTCCGGATTGGCGCAGCCCAGCACGACCTCCTCCACCTCGTCCGGCTCCAGCCCGGCGCGTTCGACCGCATTCTGGATGGCGTGGCCGCCCATCTCGGCCCCGTGGGTCATGTTGAACGCCCCGCGCATGGCCCGGCCGATCGGGGTCCGCGCAGTGGAGACGATGACGGCTTCAACCATGGTTCGAGACTCCGTGTTGCGAAGGCCCGGACTGTGAGTGTCCGGGATGAGTGAGTTCGGCAATCAGTTCGCGTTTCGCAAGCTTGCCGACCGGCGTGTGCGGCAGCTGCTCGCGGATCTCAAGCGCGGTCGGCAGCTCGTGCCGGCCCAGCTTGTCGGCCAGGAACTCCCGCAGCGCGTCCAGGGTGAGGTCAGGCGCACCCGCGCGCATCACCACGTACGCCTTCGCCGCCTGCCCGCGATACGGGTCGTGGATGCCGATCACCGCGGCCTCCTGCACGTCGGGATGCTCATGGATCGCGTCCTCGATCGAGCGGGGATACACGTTGAAGCCGCCGGAGATGATCATCTCCTTCTTGCGGTCCACCAAGGTGAAAACACCATCAGGCGCCATTCGGCCGATATCCCCGGTCAGGAACCAGCCATCGACGAACGCGTCCGCCGTCTCGGCCGGACGCCGCCAATAGCCCGGCGTCACATTCGGCCCGCGGATACGCACCTCGCCGATCTCGCCCGGGGGCAGCACGCGGGTGGGGTCGTCGACCGCCACCACGTCCATCTCGATCCCGGGCAGCGGCACGCCGATGTCGCCCGGCCCCGGCACGCGGTCCGTCAGCACGTTGGTGCCGGCCGGCGACGTTTCGGTCATGCCCCAGCCGCCGCCCAACCGCAGCCCGGTGATCGCCTCGACCCGCATGCCCACATCGTGTGGCAGGGCGGCGCCGCCGGAGCTCGTGACCTTCAGGCTTGAAAGGTCCCGCGCCGCAAATCCAGGATGGTTCGCCAGCGCGATCCACATGGTCGGCACGCCGAAGAAATGGGTGCAGCGGCCGATTTCGATGTCGTCCAGCGCCTGATTCACGTCGAACCGGGGGCGCAGCATCAGCTCGACGCCAGCCGCCAGCGCACGCAGCATGACCGCGGACAGGGCGTAGATATGGAACAGCGGCAGCACGCACATGACCCGATCGCCAGCCAGGTAGCCCCGCTCGCTGCCGGCGCCCCATGCCTCATAGATCGCGACCGCGCTGGTGATGTTCGCGTGGGTCAGCATCGCCGCCCGCGGCGCGCCGGTTGTCCCGCCAGTGTATTGCAGCACGGCCAGGTCCTGCGGCTCGATCGCCGGCCACGCCGCCTCCGGCCCATCGAGGTCGCGCAGGGTGCGTGCGCCCGGCGGCACCGGCACATCCACGCCCCCCGGGCCCCAATCCAGGTCCTCCGCGACAATCAGCTTGCTGATGGCGCCCGATTGCCGGGCCGCAAGCGCTTGGGGCAGCAATACCGGCAGATTGCCGACGATCATGGTCTGCGCGCCGCTATCCGCCAGCTTGCGCTCCACGGCCCGCACCGGGTCGAGCGGACTCAGGTGCACCACCACACCGCCGATGCGCAGCACCGCAAAGAAGGCGATGGGATGGGCCGGACTGTTGGTCAGCAGCAGCGCCACCGCGTCGCCCGGCAGCAGGCCGAGCGCCGTGAGCCCGCGCGCCAGCCGGTCCACCCGTTCGCCGAGCTCGCGATAGCTCATGCGCTGTCCTCGGAACTCCAGCGCCGGGCGGTCGGCATACTTGGCCACGGCGCGGTCAAGCAGCTCCGGCAGCGTGCTGACCGCGATCGGCGTGTCCCAGCGGAGATGGTCCGGGTAGCTGGCTTCCCAGGCGAACGGGCGTGGCATCACGCCGCCTTTGCCGTCTGGCTGGCGAAGCCCTGCCCGGCGTCGGCGAGCTTTGTCAACAACGGCGCCGGGCGCAGCGTCTCGTCCCCGGACGCGGCAAAGAAGTCCTGCAGCCGCTCGCGAATGCGCTGCAATCCAACGAGGTCGGCATAGAACATCGGCCCCCCGCGCCAGGCCGGCCAGTTGTAGCCATGCAGCCAAATGGCGTCGATGTCGCCGGGCCGGGCGGCGATGCCCTCCTCCAGGATGCGCGCGCCCTCGTTGATCATGGGATACACCAGCCGCTCGGTTATCTCCTCCGCGCCGATCGGGTGCCGGGTGATGCCCAGCTTCGCGGACTCGGCGGCGATGATGCGGTCGACCTCCGGGTCCGGCGTGGCATTGCGGCCCTCATACAAATAGTAGCCGCTGCCGGTTTTCTGCCCATACCGCCCGGCCTCGCACAGCGCGTCCGACACCGGGGCGCGCTTGCCGAATGCCTTGCGGATGCGCATGCCGATGTCGAGGCCCGCCAAGTCACCCATGGCGAACGGCCCCATGCGGAAGCCGAACGCGACCAGCGCCGCGTCCACCTCCGCCGGGCTGGCGCCGTCGAGCAACAGCCGTTCCGCCGCGTCGCTGCGCCGTCCCAGCATGCGGTTGCCGACGAAGCCGAAGCAGTTGCCGACCACGATGCTGACCTTCGACAGCTTCTTGCCGATGTCCGACGCGGTGGCGATGACGTCCGGGCTGGTCTGGCCCCCGCGCACGACCTCCAGCAGCTTCATGACATTGGCCGGGCTGAAGAAGTGCATGCCGAGCACGTCGCCGGGCCGCGAGGAGGCGTCGGCGATCTCGTCGATGTCGAGGTAGCTGGTGTTGGTCGCCAGCACTGCGCCGGGCTTGGCAAGGCGGCCGAGTTCGGCGAACACCTGCTTTTTCACGCCCATGTCCTCGAACACCGCTTCGACGACGATGTCTGCGCCCTCGACGCCCTCCAGGCCGAGCCGCCCCTGGATGCGGCTGCGGCGCTCCTCGGCCTGGGCGGCGGTGATGCTGCCGCGCTTGGCCGAAATGCCATACAGCTCGGCGATGCGCGCCATGCCGCGGTCGAGCGCCGCCTGCTCGGTTTCGATCACCGTGACGGGGATGCCGGC
>CAXTJW010000296.1:0-5164 GCA_964244305.1 uncultured Acetobacteraceae bacterium | reverse complement strand
GATGGCCGCCCGCAGCGCCGACCGCACCGTAACGCAGGCAGCCGCCGCCGGGCTTCGGCAGCTCGCCGCTTTGCTGCAGCTGCTGGGTTTGCGAGTAGCGCGAGTCCCCCGGGTTGATCCGACGCTGCGCGTCCGGCAGCGGCTGGATTTGATCGCCCTGGAAGCTGAAAGGATCGCCGGAGGATGTCTGGCCGCTCCCCTGTTGCGCCATGCCACCCTGCGCGGCGCCGGACGGCCGGTAATTCTGTGCGTTCACAGCGCCGACGGACAGGCAGGCAGCGGCGGAAAGTACAGCGAGAAATTTAAGATTCATGGCGTTCTCCTAGATGTTGCGGGACAATGGCATCGCCGTGCGGCACCGGCAACCGACCCTGGATATCAAGCGAATGCCCCAGCGCGACGAAGCCTAGCGCAGCCGCCCGTTGACCCCAGCGTTGTGGCCGACATCGCTGTGGGGCGAGACGTGCCGGGCAAAGCCGGATTGATTCCACGCATCGTGCAATAACGGCGGCACCAAGGTTCCAGACCCGGCCCAAAACAGCAGCAGCGCGACGATCAATGGCTCGAACGGGGACCCGGTCTTGCAAAGCGGCAGCGCCCAGGTGCGCCGCAGCGGCCAGGCAAACCGCAAACCGCCGGGCGTCAGCAGGTCCGCGGCAAGGTGAGAAAGATAGCCGACCGCCAGCGGATCGACCACCCATCGCGGTGCGCCGCCGCGCAGCAGGCACCAGGCGCACACTGCGACCGCTGCCGCCGAATGAGTGAGGCCGCGGTGGCCGAGGGCGGATGCGATCGTGGAGGAAAGCGGCCGCAACCGCCTCCCAAGCCAGGATTTCGGATGGTCGACATCGGGCAGCAGGGAGCCCAGGACCGCAAGCCCGATGCAGGCCGGAGCCGCGGCGGGCAGTCCCAGATGCGGCGCGGCGACGAGCCAGGCCGCCACCCCGAGCGCCACATGGGACCCGGCCATCATCGGCTACTTGGACCGCTCCTGGGACATCGCCGGAGGAATAGCCAGTGACATAGCCGGACATCTGCGCTCCTGCGGCGGCGAACGCAATCGTCGGCGCACGTCATCGAGGATCGTAGTCCCGCACTGTCGAAAAATCGGGATAATTACCGATTTATCAACCTTTTCCGGATATTCCAGGTCGTGCTTCCCCGTTGGCGGAGGCGCGGTCAGGCATGTTGGGAATTTGGCAATCGTGGCGACGATAACATGGAACGGCTTGGATGGCGCGTTTGCGGCCGGTGGCAATTGGACGCTGCGGGCTGCTCCGGTATTTGGCGATACGGCCGTTATTTCTGCCGGGACGGTCACGGCGTCGGGGCCGTTGCCGGGTTCGTTGAGGATCAACCTGAACTCGTCGACTTCGTCCAGCCCCGTGCTGATTTTGTCCGGCGCAACGCTCGATGCGGCATCGCAGCTGAACATGTCGGCGGTGGGAGCACTTTCGACATTGCGGCTGAGGGGGACGGTTGGCAATGCAGGCACGATCACGGTGGCCGGCAGCCTCGGCACGGCCCTGTTGCAGATCGATGATGCGCCGGGCGGCGGCGCCACGAACTTCGTCAATACGGGGCTGATCCAGGTCACCGATACCGACCTGCAGATTGTAACGGCCGGCAGCAACGCGGCCGATCAACTTGAAAACGACGGAGTGATCTCGGTCCGCAGTTCGAACGGGGCGCCGCTGCTGGCCTATGCGGCCGCCAATTTGGTCGGCGCGGGAACGGTGGCGCTCGGCGGGTCGGTTACTTTCGAGGTCGGGCAGGCGGTCGGCGCTGGCCAGAACTTCACCTTTCAGCGCGGCGGCAACACGACGCTGCGCATCGACAACGGCGCGCTGTTCGCTGCGGCTGTGTCGGGTTTCGCGGCGTCCGACGCCATCCAGCTCGTCAGTGCACGATGGGACACAGCCGCATACGCATCCACCAGCGCAAGCAGCGGCGTGCTGACGTTGTCGCTTGGGGGGGTGCTTGTGCAGGCGATCCGGTTCAACGGGGCGTATACGATCAACAGCTTCATGCTGCAGGAGACGACGCCGCCCGGCAGCAGCCAGACCTCCACGGCCATCAGCATCGGCGATCCGTTGTTCAACATCGCCTACTATCTGGCAAACAACCCCGACGTGGCGGCTGCCGGAGTGGATCCATATCAGCATTTCATGTTCTACGGCGGCAAGGAGGGACGCAGTCCCGACCCCATGTTCGACGCGGCCTACTATCTCAGCCAAAATCCCGACACCGCCGCGGCAGGTTTCAACCCGCTCGTCCATTTCGAGCAATACGGATGGCGCGAGGGCCGTGATCCGAGCCTGATCTTCTCGTCGGCGAAGTATCTGGCCGCGTACCCGGATGTAAAGGCGGCCGGTCTCGATCCATTGCTGCACTATTTGCAATATGGTCAGTTCGAGGGCCGGACGGCGTTCCTCACCGGCGGCACGGCAACGGCCGACACGCTCATCAGTCCAGCGTTCTACGACAGGCAACTCGGCGCGACGATCATCCCGGGGGGATTAGCGGGACAACAACAGGCGGCCTGGAGCTACGGCACATCCGGGTGGCAGAAGGGGCTCAATCCGGACGCATTCTTCGATACCAAATACTACCTGGCGCAAAATCCGGACGTGAGGGCGGCCGGCCTCGACCCGCTCACGCATTTCGAGCAGTACGGGTGGCGTGAGGGTCGGGATCCAAGCCTGCTGTTCTCCACGGCAAAATACCTGGCCGCCAATCTGAATGTGCAAGCAGCCGGGATCGATCCATTGCTGCAATTCCTGCAATCCGGCCAAACCGCGGGACGGATCGCGTTCCTGTCCGGGAGCACGGCGACGGTCGACCCGCTCGTCGACGCCACCTATTACGACCGCCAGCTCGGCGCGACACTCATTCCGACCGGGACCGCGGCCCAGCAGCAGGCCGCCGCGGGCTACGACCTCTCAGGCTGGCGTCAGGGATTGAACCCGGACGCTTTTTTCGACACCAATTACTATCTCAGCCACAATGCGGACGTTGCGGCGGCGCATATCGACCCACTCAAACACTATGAGCAATATGGATGGCGCGAGGGCCGCGATCCCTCGAAGCAGTTCAGTACCAACAAGTATTTGGCGGCCTACTCCGACGTGCGTTCGGCCGGTTTGGATCCGTTGGTGCATTTCCTGACCTATGGCCAGGCCGAGGGCCGCATCGCCATTGCGGTATAGTCGTCGGGCGTCAGCTTTGCCGCAACAACTCGATCAGCAACCGGGCGACCGCCGCCGGCTGCTCCTGCTGCACCCAGTGCCCGGCGCCATCCAGCAGATGGCATCCCAGCATGCGGGTGCAGGCAGCATGTTGCATTTGGTCGAAAGCGCCGGGCACCTGATGCACGCCCCAGTCGCTGGCGCCGGCGATGAACAGGGACGGAACATCGATCGTGCGGCCTGAGAAGGTCGCGTGCTCGGCATCGAAGGTGCCGAGGGTCCGGCAGCGATACCATTGCAGCCCGCCCTGGAAGCCGGTGCGGTGATACTCCTCGCTGTAAACGGCGAGTTCCGCATCGGGTAGCCAGACACAGCCAGCAACGGCGGCGTCGGACGGCATTTCCGCCGCCACTGTCTCAGCCATATTCAGGCCAGATTCCATAACGTAGTAGGTGGGCAGCTTCGCCAACTCCGCCGCCGTCCAGGACTGCAGCGGAGTGGGGCGGTTTCCGGGCCAATCCGCGCTTTTCATATGGAAATATGCGCGCAGGAACGCATGCACGCCCTGCGGCGCCCGCCACATGTCCGCATTCGCCGCCGGGGTCGAGTAATACCATTGGTAGTGTTTGCGCGGCCGGTCCAGCGCGGCCAACTCGTCATCAATCGACCGCGACTCGGGCGCAGGGACCGGATGCGCCGCCGTGTCGAACGGCAGGCGCGGTGGCCCGGTGAACGGCGCGCTCATCAGCGCAACCGAGCGGAACACGTCGGGGCGGACCAGGGCGCACCATGCCGCCACCGCAGCGCCGAAGTCATGGCCCACAACCGCCGCGACCGAACGGTGACCCAGCGCCGACACCAAGCCCAGCGCGTCCCGCATCAGGTTCAACATGCGGAACTGTCGGATGTCGCCGTCGAACGCAGGGTCCCATCCGGTCGTGCGTCCGTAGCCCCGTTGATCCGACGCAACCACATGAAAGCCAGCGGCCGCCAGCGGCAGCATGATTTTGCGCCAACTATAGGCAAGTTCCGGAAAACCGTGCAGCAGCAGCACGCATGGTAAGTCTGGCGCACCCGCTTCGAGCACATGCATCCGCAGCCCGTTCACGTCGGAAACGAATCGGGACCGTATCCCGGGCGGCAGGCTCGTATATGCCAGAGCGCCTAGCTCAGTCATGATCTCCCTGAAAACAAAGGAAATGACCGGTCCCTGTTCTGCACGCCACTCATTGCTCGGAGTGGCGCGCAGGCCAATTTAACGGGATTAGAACAGTTGAATACTAGAAGGCTTTCTCACGGAAGTTGGGAAGCCACCACTTTACCGGCTGCGGCTCCGCAATCTTCGGTGCGCGTGGCACCCGCGGCACCTTGCGAGCCGCCTTTTTCGGGGAGCTAGTGATCTCAATCATATCGGCATCGGCAACGGGCTCTGTGGATTCCTGCGCTTCCAGCGCGAGCTGTGCCTGCAGGCTGTCCTCCGCCTCCTTACGTGCCCGGCGCTCAGCGGCCAGCGCCTCGCCGTGGGCGAATTCAGCGTGGGCGAGCCGGGTCTGCAGCGCCTGCACATTGGCCTGCGCCTCCTGCAACACCCGCTTTGTCGCGCCATGGGCGTTGCGTTCGGAATCGAGCACCGCCTCCACTTCGGAAACTCGCGCTTTGAAAGCCGCGACGGGATCGTTGTCACCACGGCTGTTCAGCACGACGACCGGTACGCCGCCGTCCTGCACGAAACGGTGGCGCGGCCGGGCTTGATCGGCGCGTTGCTGCGGCACGGGGCGGGAGGGTCCCTGTAGCCCTAAGGCACGCCGCATTCGGCTTTCGGTGGATTGGCTGTCGCTTGGGGACAGGGGGAACTTTTCGTCTGTGTCGGGCATCCGCTCTCGTGGGGCTAAGGTGTAATGAAGGCCGTAATTTCGGCATCGAGTTTCAAAACAAGCACTCAGCGCCGAACGGCGTTCCGGAATGCTTGACCTCGC
>CAXTJW010000295.1:0-5166 GCA_964244305.1 uncultured Acetobacteraceae bacterium | reverse complement strand
CGCGGACGAACTGCCGCTCGTCGTCGCCCTCGGTCAGCACGCCGCCGTAGTCGAAATCGAGCGTGAGCGCGTCGAGCAGTTGCGGGCGGCCGAACGCATCGGGACAGTGCAGGCGGCGGAGGCGGATCACTGGGGTGATCTCGGTCTCGACGATCACCTGCTCGCTGGACCGTGCGGAGACGACCACCGGTTCCGGGCGGGAGCGGATGTGCGAGACCGCGGCGGATTTCTGGCGATAGCGCACCCGGCCGGTGGCGCCGGAGCCGGCGTCCACATACCACGGACCGAACTCGCTTTGCAGCACTGCGGATTTTGGCGGCAGTTTAGGGCGCAGATGGGCGTCGAAGGTGCGGACCTCGCCGCTCACCAATCGTTTGCCGGTGGCGGACCAGCGGCCCTGGCCGGAGCTTACCAGCTGTTGCAGCACGTCCGGCAACAGGCTCGCGTCCACTGCCGTGCGGGTCGCATTGCCGCCGCCCAGCAACCGGGCCAACCCGCGGACGGTGGCGCCGACGGACGGATCGGCCATCAGCTGGCGCGGAGTGGCGGCGTCGATGCGCCCGCTGGTCTCGCCAATGAACAGGGTCGTGACCGTCGCGGCATGCTGCGCATTGCCGGGCGACAGCTCGAAGACGACCCGGCGCTTCTCCGGCGCCGCCGGGGCCGTCAGGCTGTCGAGCATGCTGTTCTGGGCCGGACGGCGCAGCGCCGGGTAGCGTTCGAGTGCTGCGAAGGCAGTCGCGGCCAAATGGGCGCAGCCCGGCGCGCGGCAGCTACAGCGGGCGTTGAACGCGACGCGGGCGCCTTGCTCCTGCGGCTCGAGCGTCGCGGTCCGCTGCACGCCGCGGTCGTCGACCTGCCCGGTGATGACGCTGCCGCTCATGCCGACCTCGACCGCACCGATCAGCACGAGGCTGCGGCCGCGCGTCAGGGTGCGCGCATCGAAAATCCGGCCGAGGTCTTCGGAGGAAAAACGCGTGGGCATCAGGGTGATGATCCTAGGTGGCGAAAAAGGTCAGCCGGGCAGCATAACCGATCCCGCCGAATTGTGCGCGCCCTTATCCGAGCGCGGCACGCACCCGGCCATGATAATCCTCATCCGGCACCGGACCCACGAGCGAGATGGTCGGATTGCTCGAAACCATCATGCGGGCGGCTGCCCTCACATCGTCGAGCGTGACGGCCTCGACCTTACGCATCGCGTCCTCCGGCGTCATGATCATCCCATGTTCGAACAGGCTGCCGGCGATGCCGCGGGCTAGGCTGAACGGACGCTCCTTCGCAGTCGCCAGCCCGACGAGCAGCGAGTTCTTCGCGCGCGCCATATCGGCATCGGCGACGTGCGCCGACATCTTGGTAATCTCGCCGCAGGCGACGGTCAGCAGCTCGTCGACATGCTTCGCGGTGGTGCCGGCGAACATCACCATCTCGCCGTGGTCGACGCCGTGGTCGGAATAGGCGTTCACGGAATAGACGAGGCCACGCTTTTCCCGGACCTCCTGGAACAGGGGCGAGGACATGCCGCCACCGAGCGCCCGGGCCATCACCTTATGCGCCCAAACGTCCGCATGCGTCTCCGGCACGGACTGCAGGCCGAGCAGGATGGTCACCTGCTCGAAATCCTTGTCCGTGTTGCGCACATGCCCGCCCATGTAGCGCGCGGGGGCGACGGTGACCGGCTCGTTACGGCTTGGCAGAACACCGAAGTGCTCGCCGACATGCTCGACGAATGCGGCGTGGCTGAAGTTGCCGGTCCCGACGACGACCATGTTCTCGGCAAAATAGTTTTGCGCGACGAAGTCGGTGAAGTAGTCGCGGGTGACCTGCTCGATGAGCTCGGCGCGGCCAAGGATTGGGCGGCCGATGCTTTGGCCGGGATAGGCGGTCATGCCATAGCCGTCATAGGCGACGTGCGACGGGTTGTCGGAGCTGCGGCGAATTTCTTGCAGGATCACGCCCTTCTCGGTCGCGATGTCGGCGTCGTTGTAGGTGGACGCCGTCAACACATCGCCGAGGATCGCGACGGACTGGCCGATCGTCGACTTCAGGCCGGTGACGAAATAGCAGGTCATTTCATGCGAGGTGAAGGCATTGATGTTGCTGCCGAGCACCTCGATCTCCGCGCCGATCTGCAACGCGCTGCGCGTAGCCGTGCCCTTGAACGCCATATGCTCGAGGAAATGGGCGATACCATTGTTCGCCTCGGTCTCGTTGCGGGCGCCGGCCTTCACGAAGGCGGCGACGGCAGCGCTGTCGAAGCTCGGCAGGTTGACGGATACGACCCGGAGGCCGTTCGGGAGGACGGTCTGTTCGATGTTCATGATCGACATGTAGGGTAGGCTTGGCAAAAAGTCAGCTAGTGGTCCGATCCTAACGTTCGAGTTCCGAACGTTAGGTGAATCGGCCCACCAGACTGATGGATTCGTCCTACTCGGCTGCTTCGCGCCGGCCGGTGCGCTCGGCCAGCAGGCGCCGGGTCAGCGGCAGCAGGGTGCGGCCGTATTCCAATGCGTCCTCCAGCGGATCGAATCCGCGGATCAGGAAGGTCGTGACGCCGAGCGCGTGGTAATCGAGCAGCGCCTCTGCCACCTGCTGTGGCGTGCCGACCAGCGCCGTGGTGTTGCCGCGTGCACCGGTGGCGCGGGCGATCGCCGTATAGAGCCGCCCCTCCGGCCGGTCCCCAAGCGCCGCCGCGGCCAGCAGCCGCTGCGACCCGGCGTTGGCCGGCGCGCCGTCCGCCGGGCCCAGCGCAGCCTCCCCGCGCAACCGCTTCGTCTGCGCCAGGATGCTCTCTGCCCGCGCCCAGGCCGCGTCCTCGGTCGCGCCCAGGATCGGACGGAACGACAGGCTGAACCGGAGCGTGCGGCCCTGCGCAGCCGCCTCGGCCCGGACGCGGCCGATGATCTCGGCCACCTGCGCGCGCGTCTCGCCCCACAGGGCATAGACGTCGGCGTGCTTGCCGGCCACGCGGAGCGCCGCGTCCGAAGCGCCGCCGAAATAGATCGGGATGCGCGGGCGCTGCACGGTCTGCATGGCGGGGGACGCCCCCTTGATACGGTAATATGCGCCGTGATGGTCCACCGGCGCGTCCGCCGCCCAGACCTGCTTCAGCACATCCACATACTCGTCGGTCCGGGCGTAGCGCTCGTCCTTACCGAGCCAGTCGCCGTCCCGCGCCTGGTCGGCGTCGTCCCCGCCGGAGATGACGTGGATCGCCGCCCGTCCGCCGCTGAGCTGATCGAGCGTCGCAAACGCCCGCGCTGCCGTGGTTGGCGCCTGGAACCCCGGGCGGTGCGCCACGAGGAAGCCGACCTGCTTCGTATGCGCGGCGACATGGGTCGCGATCTGCAGGCCGTCGGGGCCATTGCTGAACCAGCCGATCAGCACGCGGTCGAACCCGCCGCCCTCGGCCGCATGCGCCTCATGCGCCTGGGCGCTGGCGACGAGGTAGCCGGGGTCGATGGCCGGGCCGCGCGCCGGGTGGATTTCCGACTGTTCGCGCGGCTGGATCATGCCGATGAATTCGAGGCTCATGTTGGTCCTCCTATTGCCCGAGCGTTGCCCGTCCGGCGGCGGTGAAGGCGGCGTCGGGCTGCGGCGTATGCACGCGGGAGCATAGCGCATCGCGCAAGTGCCGCTCCAGGGGATTGGCGCGGGACAGGCCATGGTTGCCGGCGAGCTGCATGGCGTCCTGCACCGCGGCGACCGCGTTCTCGGCGGCGACGGTCTTGATCAGCCCGCTCTCGACGGCGCTGGGCGCACGTCCGGCGTCGGTGTCCGCCGCTGCGCCCGCGATCAGGCGACGGTTGGCCAGCAGCTTCGCCTCGATCCGGCCAACCGCCTCCTGCATGCGCGGCAGGGTCGCGAGCGGCGCGCCGAGGTTCGCGGGCTTGCGATCCTGCAAAAACGAGACGATCCAATCCCGCGCCGCCTCCGCTACACCGGTATAGAGTGCGGCAATCATCAGGTTGTTCCATGCCATGCCGACCGGGTCCGGCCGGGCCCAATCTGCGGGTAGGCGCAGGTCGACCGCGTGATCGAGCGGGACCAGGACATCCTCAAACACCACGTCATGGCTGCCTGAGCCGCGCAGGCCAAGCTGGTCCCAGGTCTCCTCGATCGACACGCCCGGGCTGTTGGCCGGCACGAGGAACTGGCCCATGCGCGGCGCGGCCTTATCCGCCTCCGGTGAACCGCCGGGTTCGACATCCGGCGAACCGCTGGGTTCGACGCGGGCGAACACCAGCATCCAGGTCAGGCCGGGCGCGCCGGTGCTGTAGATCTTGCGCCCGCTGATGGACCAGCCCTCCGCCGTGCGCCGCGCCGTCGTCTCCGGCAGGCCGCCGCGGGCCGGGGTGCCGAGCGCCGGCTCCACCCGCAACGCATTGATCAGCGCCCCGAATCGCCCGGCACTGCGGCCGACCTGCGCGCGCAGATGCGCCGGCCAATTGGGGCTCGCCGAGGCGCGCAGATGGACCAATTGCATGGCGAAGATCAGCGCCGTCGAGGCGCAGCCCCGGCCCGCCTGGCGCACCAGCTCGGCGCAGCGGGCCAATGTCGCATCCTCGCCGCCATCATCGGGCCGAGCGGTGATGGCCAACAGGCCGGCGGCGTGCAGGGCGTCCAGGCTTTCCCACGGGAACGCGCCGTTGCGGTCCACCTCAGCCGCGTTTGCGGCCAACTCAGCCACGAAGCTGGCGTCCCCGGCCTCCGAGGCCGGCATCGTCACGGAGTCCATGGCCGTGCCTCCGCGCGCTGCCGTCCGGGACGCCACACGGCGGCGCGCACATCGACGCGGGTGGGGATCACCCGCAGGGCGGCGAATGTGTCGGCGATCGCCTGTTGCTGGCCGATGATCGCCTCATCCATCGGCTGCACCGCGTAGACGCCGCGGGGCGCCGCAACACGTTGGGCCGGCAGCGGCACGCCGGTCACGTCGGCCATGGTCTGGGCCAACGGCTCCGGATTGGCCCGCGCCCATCCCGCAGCGGCATTGATCGCGTCCAGCAGGGCCAGCACGGTGCCGGGCTCGCGCTCGGTGAAGCGCCGGCTCGCGAGGAAGAACGAGTTGCTGGGGGCCACGCCCTTCGCCGTGGTCAGTACCCGCGTCGTCGGCTCCAACTCGGCGATGGCGAAGAACGGGTCCCAGATGGCCCAGGCGTCCAG
>CAXTJW010000294.1:0-5187 GCA_964244305.1 uncultured Acetobacteraceae bacterium | reverse complement strand
CGCCGGCTTCGACCTGATTTGGTTCGGCGTGGTGATGGCCGTGGTCATGGAAATGGGCCTGATCCATCCTCCGGTGGGGCTCAACATCTTCGTCATCAACCGGATCGCGCCCGACATCGGCTTGGGGCCGATCATCTGGGGCACGCTGCCGTTCGTTGCGATCATGGCCGTTGCCGTAGTCATTCTGTCGACGGTGCCGGGCATCGCGATGTGGCTGCCGAACCTGGTTTATTCCAAGTAGCGGCATCCCGCGTAAACCAACGGCAAAGTAATATCGCAAGCCGCTTGCACCGGCGGCGCGGTCCGGTGATTGTGCGGCCATGGACACGCATGCCTTCGACGTAATCGTCATCGGTGCCGGGATCGCCGGCGCCACCGCAGCGGCACACCTTTCGGCCGACCGCCGCGTCGCGCTGGTCGAGGCCGAGGAAGCCGCCGGCTATCACAGCACGGGGCGGTCCGCCGCGATCTGGATCCTGAACTACGGACCGCCGGAGGTGCGGGTGCTGACCGGCCTGTCCCGCAGTTTCTTTGAGCATCCGCCCGAAGGCTTCACCGAATCGCCGATCCTGGCGCAGCGTCCCGTCGTGTTTTTGGCCCCGCCCGCGCAGCGCGATCACCTGCATCGCCTGCTCATCGAGGGCAGCGGCGTGCGCGAGGCGTCACTCGCCGAGGCGTCCGTGCTGGTCCCGGCGTTGCGCCCGGGCTATGCGGTTGGCGCGGCGGTCGAGGACGACGCATTCGACATGGACGTCGCTGCCCTGCATCAGGGCTTCCTGCGCCTGTTGCGCACCCGCGATGGCGTGCTGGCGCTGCGGAGCCGGACCGGCCAGATCGAAAGGCGGGCCGGGCTGTGGCACGTGCAGATCACCGGCGGCGACAGCTTCACGGCGCCCGTCGTGGTCAACGCCGCCGGCGCATGGGGCGATGAGGTGGCACAGCAGGCCGGGGTCGCGCCGCTCGGCATCGTGCCCAAGCGCCGCACCGGCGTCGTCATCGACCCGGTGCCGTGGCAGGTGACCCGCTGGCCCATGGTGCAGGATGTCGACCACACCTGGTATATCCGTCCCGAGGCCCGCACCAAGCTGATGGTGAGCCCGGCCGACGAAACCGACATGCACCCGCACGACGTGGCGCCGGACGAACTCGACGTCGCCATCGCCATCGACCGCATGCAGCAGGCGCTGGACATCGAGGTGCGGCGCATCGAGCATAGCTGGGCCGGCCTGCGCACGTTCACGCCCGACCGCAACCTGGCGTTCGGCTGGAGCGGCGCTGGGGAAGGCTTTTTCTGGTGCGTCGGCCAGGGCGGCTACGGCATCCAGACCTCTCCGGCGGCGGGAAAGCTGGTGGCGGACGTGATCGCCGGGCGCGACCCGGGGCCAGCCGGCGCCATCCTGCCGGCGATCGACCCGCGCCGCTTCACGGCTGCCGCGGCATAAAGTGGTGGGGCCATTGGTCGGCTTGGTCCATCGCACCTCCTACCGATATGACCGGCCGGTCAGGCTGGGTCCGCAGAATATTCGCCTGCGCCCGATACGGCACGGACGCACGCCGATCCTCGAATATAGGCTGCATATCGACCCGGAGCCGGCCTCGCTGCATTGGCAACAGGACCCGCACGGCAACAGCTTGGCGCGGGTAGTGCTGCCGGGCCCAGTCGAGGCGCTGGACGTGGTGGTCGACCTCGTCGCCGACCTCAGCCCGCAGGACCCGTTCAATTTCCTGCTCGAAACCGGGGCCGAATCCTGGCCGTTCCGCTACGAGCCCTCGATGGCCGACGACCTCAGCCAGTTCCGCCGCACCGATCACGCCGGCCCTTTGCTACAGGCCTTACGGGACGAGACCCCGCCATCGGGCACCCCCACCGTTGGCCTGATCCTCGACCTGACGCACCGCGTGCGCGACCGCGTCGCCTACATCGTCCGCATGGAGCCCGGCGTCTGGAACCCCGACCGTACACTAGTTGAGGCGCGTGGCTCCTGCCGCGACTCCGCCTGGCTGCTGATCCAATTGCTCCGGCTGCACGGCATCGCCGCCCGGTTTGTGTCGGGCTACCTGATCCAGCTGCCGGGCGACGGCACGCCGGACATCGCGGACCTGCACGCCTGGGCGGAGGCCTTCCTGCCCGGCGCCGGCTGGATCGGGCTCGACGCCACATCCGGCCTGTTGACCGCGGAGGGGCACATCCCGCTCGCGGCGAGCCCGTATCCGATCGACGCCGCCCCGATCACCGGCACGGTCGAGCCGAGCGGCGTCGTCCTCGAGACCGGCATGCAGTTGCGGATCATCGGGCCGCGACCCGGCGCGTGACCTCTCGACCGTCGGCCGCGCTCGACGAGATGGTGGACGGCCGCGGCGGGGTGCGCCCGCAGTGGCGGAGCATACTGGGCGTGCTGGCCGCCTTCGACCCAGCGCAGCTCGCGGACCGCGCGCACCGGCTCGAACGCGCGGCCGCGGAGGACGGGCCCTCGGCCTGGCACTGCGACCCGGTACCGCTGCCGATCGCGGCCGACGAGTTCGCCGTGCTGGAAGCCGGGTTGCGGCAGCGCGCTTGTCTGCTCGAAGCGATCTTGGCGGACATCTATGGCCCGCAGACGCTGCTTTCGAGCGGCGCTTTGCCGGCGGCCCTGGTCCACGCCAATCCCGCCTTCCTGCGCGCGTGCCGGACCACGCCGTCGACGCCGCAGCGCTTTCTGCAGGCCTATGCCGCGGACCTCGTGCGCAGCCCGGACGGGCAATGGCGCGTGCTCGCCGACCGGACCGGCGGCGCGCTCGGCATCGGCTATGCCCGCGAAAGCCGCCGCCTGCTCGCGCGCGTGCTGCCGGAGCTGTTCCGGCCCACCCAGGTGCGCCAGCTCCGGCCCTTCTTCGAGGCCTGGCAGGACGCGCTTCTCCGTGCCGCAGCATCTGGCGCCGCAACATCGGACGACGGGCGCATGCCCTTCGCGGCGCTGCTGACCCCGGGCGTCGACGACCCGCATTGGCCCGAGCACCTGGCGTTGTCGCGCGACCTCGGCTGCGCGCTGGTGCAGGCGCGGGACCTCACGGTGCGGTCCGGCCTCGTGTTCCTGAAAACCCTGCGCGGCCTGCAGCAAGTGGACGTGCTGCTGCGCCGTGTGCCGGGCGGCACGCTGGATGGGCTCGAGCTTGCGTCCAGCCCCGGCGCCGGCATCACCGGGCTGCTGGACGCGGCCCGGAGCGGCGCGGTGCAGATCCTCAATCATCCCGGCGCCGCTGCGATCGAGGCTCCGGCCTTCGCCGCGTTCCTGCCGGCACTGTGCCGCAAGCTGCTCGGCAGGACGCTTGCGCTGGCGACGATCCCGACCCTGTGGATGGCCGACGAGGGCGCACAGCGCACGATAACCCAGGACCTCAAGCGGTGGAACGTCCGGTCGGCGCTGAACCCGGCGGCTCCGGCCATCGCTTTGGCCGGGTTGACGCCCGGCGCGCGGCTCAAGCTGGAGCAGGCCATCGCGGCCCGCGCATGGCAGTTCATCGCGTCGAACCCGGTGCTGCCCTCGCTGGCGCCGTGCAAGGGGCCGGACGGCCTTACGCCGCGACCCGTCGTCCTGCGCCTGTTTTTGATGCACGACGGCACGGACTGGCGCATGATGCAGGGCGGCCTCGCACGCGTGCTGAGCCCAGGCGAGCATGTGACGGAGGCGTTGCCCCCAGGCGCATTGTTCAAGGACGTGTGGGTGCTGCGCCAGGATAACCAGGACATCCATGGGCGCGAGCCGGCGCATCAGCCGGCCATGGCAATTCACCGAAGCATCGGCGACGTGCCGAGCCGCGTGGCGGACGACTTTTTCTGGCTGGGCCGCTATGTCGAGCGGCTGGAGACGCAGGCGCGGCTGGGCCGGGCCGGGCTGCTGCGCCGCACCCGTGGCGCTCCGCTGCCGCGCGAGATCGCGGAGATCAAGGTCGTGACTGCGTGCCTGGCGGGCGCGGGGCTGGCGCCGGGCGAGGCACGGGGCGATCTGGACGACGCGATGCGGGATGCGATGCGGTCCGATGGCATGCTGGGCCAAGGCCTGCTGATGCAGGAGCTGGATTGCGTCGCCGGTTTGGTCGAGGCGCTGCGCGACCGGCTCACCATCGAGACGCATGCGGCGTTTGCCCATGCCCTGCGTGCGGCGCGGCAGGATAGTGCGGACGCGGCGCGCTCTGGCCTGGACGGGCTGGTGCATGCGATGGCCGGGCTGCAGCGGCTGGCGACGACCGTGGCCGGCGTCGCTGCCGAGGGCATGGTGCGCGGCGGCGGCTGGCTGTTTCTCGATCTTGGCCGCCGGATCGAGCGCGCGCAGCAGACGGCCGCGATGCTCGCCACGGTGCTGGACCAGCGGCCCGACCGAATCGAAAGCGCGCTGAGCATGGCGCTCGAGCTATGCGACAGCGCCATCACCTACCGCGGACGTTACATGTCGGCGCTGCAGCCGGCGCCGGTATTGGACTTGGTGGTGTCGGACATCAGCAACCCGCGCGCGCTCGCCTATCAGTTCACCCAGGCGGCGCGGTTGCTGGAACAGGCGGATCCGTCGGAGAACGACTTGGCCCGCAGCGCCAGCGACCTGCTGCAGCGCAGCGACGCATTGGTGGACCGCGTCATGCAGGCCGCCAACCCCGCTGCTGCTGCCGTCGCGTTGCCGCCGCTGCTGCGTTCGATCGCGTTCGACACCACCGTGCTGTCGGACCGTGTCACGCGGCGGTTCTTCGCAGTGCTGCCGGCCCTGCAGTCCATCGGCCTGGAGGTCGCGTGATCCTCCGGGTGCGGCACGAGACGACCTACGCCTATGCCGACCGTGTGGAGCTTGCGGCGCACCTGGTGCATCTGCGCCCGCGCAGCCTGCCGTGGCAGCGGATCCATTCCTTTGTCATGCACGTCGACCCGATGCCGTCGCGGCTGACCGAGGGCACGGATCATTTCGGCAATCCGGTCGCCTGGCTGTTCCTGGGCAGCGCGCATGACGGCCTGCGGGTGTCGACCGACGCGACGATCGAGGTCACGCGCCGCGTGTCGCCGGACCCGCGCGATACGCTGTCCTGGGAGGGGGTGGCCGAACTGGCGCAGCGGCCTGCGGCGGCGACCGACGCGGCCGAGTTCACCTTCGGCAGCCAAATGGCGCCCGCGACCGCCGAGGTTCGCGCCTGGGCTGCGCCGAGTTTTACGCCGGGCCGGCCGGT
>CAXTJW010000293.1:1990-5222 GCA_964244305.1 uncultured Acetobacteraceae bacterium | reverse complement strand
CTGCTGGACCTCGTGGCGCTCGCGACCGTGTGCGACGTCATGCCGCTGCGTGGCCTCAACCGCGCGCTGGTGACCCAGGGCCTGCGCGTGATGGCCCGGCGCGCCCGCCCCGGTATCGCGGCGCTGCTGCAGGCGGCTTCCGCGCATGATTTTCCGACCGCGTTCACCTGCGGTTTCGCGTTGGGCCCGCGCATCAATGCGGCCGGGCGCATCAGCCAGGCCGACCTCGGGCTGCGCCTGCTATTGTGCGACGACCCGGTCGAGGCGCGTGCCTTGGCGGAAACGCTCGACGCCACCAATCGCCAGCGCCAGGCCGTCGAGGCCGGGATGCTGGAGGCGGCGCTGGCGCAGGCGGGGGCACAGTTTGTGGCCGGGCATGCGGCGATGCTGGTGCACGCGGCGGGCTGGCATCCCGGCGTCGTCGGCATCGTGGCGGGGCGGATCAAGGAGCGGCATAACCGTCCGGCCTGCGTCGGCGCGCTGGTGGACGGGCTGGTGCGCGGCAGCGGGCGTTCGGTGCCGGGGGTGGATCTGGGTGCGGCGGTGATGGCGGCGCGGCAGGCCGGGCTGCTGGTGACGGGCGGCGGCCACGCGATGGCGGCCGGATTTGCGCTGCATGAACGCGACGTGCCGGCATTCCATGCGTTTTTGAACGATCGTTTGGCGCACGCATCGGCGCTGCCGCCTGTCGCCGACCTGGCGGTGGAGGGCACCTTGGCCGTCCCCGGCGCGACCGTCGACCTGGCGCAGCATCTCGCCAGGCTTTCGCCGTATGGCAACGGCAACGAGGAGCCGGTGTTCGTGCTGCCGCGCGCCCAGGTGGTCCGCGCCGACCGGATCGGCAAGGAGGGTGCGACGATCCGCGCCTATGTGCAGGGGGAGGGCGGCGGTGCCCGGCTGAAGACGCTGCTGTTCCGGGCGCGGGAGGGTGCATTGGCCGATGCGCTACTGGCGCGTGGCGCACCGCTGCATTTGGCCGGGCATCTGCGGGCGGAGGAGTGGAACGGGAGCGTGACCGCCGGATTTTTCGTCGCCGATGCGGCAATGGCTGAGTGACTTGGGTAAAATGCTTCGTTTCGCGAAGCGTTTTAGAGCACCACCCGGCCGCCGAACGCCCGGACCACGCAGACCGAAACCAGGCACACGACGACGACGATCGACAAGCCCCAGCGCAGCCACATATACGGCTTCGGCATCAACCCGCGGCGGGTAGCCTGGGCCTCGATCACGGTCGTCGCGACGAAACCGGCAATCAGCACCAGCACCCCAGTCGTGGGCAGGCCGATGAACGTGACCAGCATCGCCGTCCAGCCGATCAGCGACGGCACCACGCCCAAGCCAAACCGCGCCCGCTGCACACGCACGGACGCGGCGTTGCTGGCGTCCAGGGCAAGACCCCAATGCACTCCGCCCAGAAACGCCAGGATGGCCGCGCCATAGGCCACGAGGGCCAACAGCGACCGGGTCGAGCCGTCGCTGGAAAGGCTGAGCGCGCCCAGGCTGCAAATTAAGAACGGCAGCAGGCCGGCTATTCCCAGCGCTATGGCGAATGGCGGCAACGGCCGGGTCATGGCGGGCTCCAGGGTGGCTGGCCTGCGGCTTAGTCGCCAGCCCCGGTTCGCGCAACTGCGCGAGCGCCAGTGTGGGCCAGCTTGAGCCGTTCGGTTTGCATTGCAGCGACGCATACCGCGCCGAGATACGGCAGGGACTGCAGGAGCAATAATGCGCACCAAAGCCGGGACGGCCGGGTTGCGAGGCCTGCATGCACGGTCCCGGCCAACGTTGCCCAGGTCGATAACAGCAACGCGAGCTCCTGCCGCATCGGCTGCGACGCCCGTTGCGGCGCCGCGCGGTTCAGCAACCCGCCCCAGAACGCCGTGGCGGCCGCGTGGCTCGCCGCCAAGCCAATCAGGGCCGCACCTGCGCCATCGGCCCGAATGCGCGCGAGCCGGAACATAATCGATGCAAGCACCGGCAGCATGCATAGGCAGACCGGCAGTGCTGAGCGAAGCGGCGGCCGTGCGAACCCGGCCGATAACGCCAGGCTCAGCAGGAGCATCGGCAGGCTCAGCGCGTCGGCCGCCCAAGGAAGCCACCTGGCAGCAATGCGCCAACGGCTGCGTAGGTTCATCCCGCGGCCGGACAGGAAGAGCGGCGGACGCCAATACCTGCGGGCAATCTGCGCCGCGCCGTAGGCAAGCCGGGCCACACGCTGCCGTTCCGCCCCGAACTCAAGCGCAGAGCCAGCCGGTCGCGGCCGCCGACCCAAGCGCCAATGCCGCTGCAGCAGTGCCGCTTCGAGCGCCGCTGCCTCGTCGGTGCACCATTCGGCCCAGCCGCCGGCCTCGTCCAGCGCAGCCCGCCGCACGACGCAGGGGGACCATATTGCCCCGATGAGGGGATCGCCGAAATTCCTCATGACCCGGTTGAGCCAGTCGCGCGAAACGGTGGCGCCAAGGTCGAGCACGGCAATGAACTCCGCGTGGCACGTCGTCTGCACGCGGGCGAAATTCAACGCACCGGCCTGGCCGCCGGGCCAGCGCCCCAAGTGGAAGAAGCGGAACCGCGGGTCGAGGCGAGCGCAGTCCCGGGCCGCCGCCTCCCAAAGCGCGGGATCGGCCGTGTCGTAATCCACGACAAGAACCTCGAACGCCGGATAGTCCAGTTCGGCCAGCATCGCCAACAGCCCGCGCACCTGCCCCGGCGATGCGCCAGAGATCGGCACATGGATCGACACCATCGATGGCATCGCGCCCGAAGCCAGCGTCGGAACGGCGGGTCGGGGCATATTGGGGATATCGGGCATGGCTTGACGTCCGGACAGCATCATTGGCGGCCGCGATACGGGCTGATTGGGGCAATCCCTCGACGAATGGTTGTCCGAAACAAGGCAGGCGCTGATCTTTCGCTTGGGATCGCCTATAAGGCCCCGCATGGGATTGACGCTCGAACTGCTCATCGTGCTGCTGCTGATCGTACTCAACGGCGTATTTGCCATGAGCGAACTGGCGCTCGTTTCGGTTCGCCGGGCGCGACTCGTCGTGCTGGAGCGGCAAGGCGTCGCCGGGGCCGCCACCGCCCGTTTGCTCGCCGACGACCCGCAGCGCTTCCTGCCCACGGTGCAGGTCGGCATCACCCTTGTCAGCGTGCTGGCCGGCGTGTTCGGCGGCGCACGCATCAGCGCCCGGCTCGAGGCCTGGTTCCTCGCCATCCCGCAGCTCGCGCCGTTCGC
>CAXTJW010000293.1:0-1890 GCA_964244305.1 uncultured Acetobacteraceae bacterium | reverse complement strand
GAAACCGAGGAACGGGAGATGATCGAGCGCCTGCTGCGCCTGGCGGACAAGCCGGTCCGCGCCATCATGACGCCGCGGAACGAGCTGGCGTGGATCGACCGCAACGACCCGCGGCGGGACATCGCGGCGACGTTGCAGGCGACATCGCACAGCCGGTTCGTGGTATGCGACGGGTCGATCGACAACGTGGTGGGGGTGATCCAGGCGAAGGACCTGCTGGACCGCGTCCTGAATGGCGGCGACCTGTCGGTGTCGTCGGCGATGCGCAAGGCCATGGTAATCCCCGACACCGTGACGGCGCTCGATGCGCTGGAGCGGCTGAAGGGCGATCCGCTGGGTCTTGCGCTGGTGATGGACGAGTATGGCAGCTTCGAGGGCGTCGTCACTGCGGCCGACGTGCTGAAGGCGATCGTGGGCGAGCCGGCGGACCCGACCGCGGTCTACGCGGAGGGCGAGACCGCCGTGGCTGGGGCCTTGCTGCTCGATGGCGCGATGCCGGTCGATGAGATCAAGTCGCGGCTGGAGTTGCCGGACCTGCCGGCCGAGGGCAGCTATCATACCCTCGCCGGCTTGCTGTTGGCGTTGCTGCGGCGGTTGCCGAGCACGGGCGACCGCATCGTCTTTGCCGGCTGGCGGTTCGAGGTCGTCGAGATGGACGGCCGCCGGGTCTCCCGCGTGAGCGCGCAGCCGGAGCCGACGGTCGAACTCTAATTAATAGTGGCGACCCTGTCCGAAGAGCAGGAACAGGATCAGCAGCAAAACGATTAGGCCTAGCCCACCGCCATAGCCGCGCCCGCCATAATAACCGCGGTTGTAGCCGTAGAATCCGCCACCCCCGAACAGCACGACGAGCACGACGATGATAACGATCAGGCTCATGGACCAGTCCCTTCTCAGTTCCCGCAGAGGCCGTTATAGCTATTAACGTCCAAATCCCTCCATGGTTCAAGCATCCGGGGCGAGGCTGATCCTATGCCGCCTTCGCCGCGCCCGTTGTCTCACCCTTCGCTTCCCGCCGCCGGGCATGCAGGATGAACTCGGTATAGCCGTTCGGCTGCTCGCGGCCCTTGAACACCAGATCGCATGCCGCCTGGAACGCCGGGCCGTCGAAATTTGAAGCCATGGGGCGGTAGTTAGGGTCGCCCGCGTTCTGCCGGTCCACGACGCCCGCCATGCGCCGCATCGTCCCGCGCACCTGCTCCTCGGTCGCGACACCGTGGTGCAGCCAGTTGGCGATGTGCTGGCTCGAGATGCGCAGCGTCGCGCGATCCTCCATCAGCCCGACGTCGTGCACGTCCGGCACCTTGGAACAGCCAACGCCCTGGTCGATCCAGCGCACGACGTAGCCCAGGATGCCCTGCACGTTGTTGTCCAGTTCCTGCTGCACGTCGTCCGGCGCCCAGTTCGGGCGGTCGGCCACGGGGATGGTCAGCAGCTCCGCCAGCGTGCCGCGCGGATGCCCGGCCAGCTCCGCCTGCCGGGCCGCCACGTCCACCTGATGGTAGTGCAGCGCGTGCAGCGTGGCCGCGGTCGGGGAGGGCACCCACGCCGTGTTGGCCCCGGCACGCGGGTGGCCGATCTTCTGCTCCAGCATCTCCGCCATGCGGTCGGGCGCCGCCCACATGCCCTTGCCGATCTGCGCCCGGCCGCGCAGCCCGCAGGCCAGGCCGATGTCGACGTTGCGGTCCTCGTACGCCTTGATCCAGGCGGTGCCCTTCATCTCATTTTTCCGAATCATCGCACCCGCCTCCATAGACGTGTGCATCTCGTCGCCGGTGCGGTCGAGGAACCCGGTGTTGATGAACACCACTCGGTCGCGCGCGGCGTGGATGCAAGCGGCGAGGTTGGCGCTGGTGCGGCGCTCCTCGTCCATGATGCCCATCTTCAGCG
>CAXTJW010000292.1:0-5223 GCA_964244305.1 uncultured Acetobacteraceae bacterium | reverse complement strand
ACCGGCACGCGCTGCACCACCTTCACGTAGTTGCCGGTGGCGTTCTCGGCCGGCAGCGAGCTGAACACGGAGCCCGAGCCTGCCTGAAAGCTGTCGACACGGGCGGCGATGTCGAGATCGGGGCAGGCGTCGACCCGGACCCGCACGGATTGGCCGGGCCGCATCAGCGCCAATTGCGTCTCCTTGAAGTTCGCCGTGACCCACATCTGGTTCGGCACCACCGCGAGCAGCGATTGGCCGGGGTTGATGTAGTTGCCGAGCTCCACGGTGCGCCGGGTGACCTGGCCATCCGCCGGCGCGGTGACGTGGTTGTAGGAGAGCTGCAGCTCGGCATTCTCGACCGCGACGTCGGCCTGTTTCAGGCTTGCGACAGAGGCGGCGATGCTGGCGTTCTGCGCCGTGATCTGCGCGCGCACGCCGGCCACGGCCTGGCGGTTGGCCTCGAGCCGCGCCTGCGCCGACCGGACGGTGGATGACGACGTATCGATCTGCTGCCGGGTGACGGCCTTCGGATCGACGGATCGATATCGCGCGAGGTCGTTCTGCGCCTGCTGCAGGTCGGCCTCGGTGACGCGGACGTTCGCGCCTGCCTGGTCCAGGTTCGCCTGCTGCAGGCCGAGCTGCGCGCGCGCCTGGTCGAGCTGTGCCGCCGCCTGCAGGCGCTGGGCCTTGGCCTGGTCGAGCTTGACCTGGTAGTCGCGCGGATCGAGCTCGATCAGCACTTGCCCGGCCTTCACCTGCTGGTTGTCGTTGAAGGCGATGCGGGTCACGCGGCCGGACACCTGCGAGGCGATCTGCGAAATGTAGCCATCGATGAAGGCGTCGTCGGTGGTCTCGTAGTGACGGGCTTGCAGCCAATACAGCACGCCGGCGATGACGAGCGCCGCCAGGATCAGCAGGCCGACGGCCCAATACAGCAGCTTCTTCCGCCGCGGCATCGGCTGTTTCGCCTGGGCATCGCCATCCCCGTCGGCCTCCCGATTACGTTCGGCATCGGGCTTGTCCCGGTCATCCTTGCTGGGCGCCGGATCCTGGTTGGGCGTGGCATCCGGCTTGCGCCTCGGTCGCGCGCGTTGCGGCTGCGGGCTGCCCCAATCCAGCGACGTCGGCGGCGGCAACAGGGCTGCATTATCGATCTGCGCGGAGTAGCCCCATTCGCTGGGCCGGCGCGCCATCAACCGTTCAGGTGTCGATCCGCCGTCCATGCCTTTTGTCTCCGCCTCAAATGCCCCGGTGGGACGTGTGAACGCCTAACGCTGCCGACAACGTATCGACGCATAATAATCATACAACTTCGTTTGATAATAGGCAGCGGCACCGGATGACGTGGCCGTTCAAGCGATTTGCACCGTGGGCTCGTGAGCCTGCGCCGCATCCGCTGTGCCGCCCGGCTGAATCGCCGGTCGCGTTTTGGCGTGGGACCACCTACATCCAGCCCATGGGTGAGCTTGCACCACGGCAACGTGGCCGACCAAAGGATAATGCCAAGCGAGACGCGATCCTCGACGCGGCACGGTCGCTTTTCCTCGCGCATGGGCCTCATGCGGTGGCATTGGATGCCGTGGCCGACTTGGCGCGGGTTTCGAAGTCGACGTTCTACTCAAATTTCGCCGATCGTGGCAGCCTGCTTGAGGCATTGATCCGGCGTGAGTCCGACCGTATCGTGTCTGACGAGGACCTGGTCGTCGTAACGGCCGAGACGCTGGTCCCAGCGCTAACCGCCTTCGGTCTCCGGCTGCTCCGGTTCCTGGCCGATCCTGAGATTGTAGGCTTTGAGCGATTGATCGCTGCTGCTGCCCGGGACCATCCAGACCTACCGGGGCGTTTCTTCGAAGCAGGTCCAGGCCGCGCCCGCGCGCGCCTAGCACTCATGATAACCGAGGGCGCACGATCAGGGGCGCTTCGGGTCGAGGATGCCGTTTGGGCGGCCGAAAACCTGGTTGGCCTGTGGCAAGGTATGATGCGGGTCGAGCTGAGCATGGGCTTCAGGCCGCCGCCAAGCGATGACGCCCTCTCGGCGCGGGCAGCCCGGGGCGTGCAGTCATTCCTGGCGATCTATGAAAATCGTGCAGCGGCAGAGCCTTGATGATCACAAGACGCTTCGGTAGGCGATGATCGATCCCACCACGTGAACCTCGCCGCTGGCCAACTATCGGCCGTTTCGCCGAGCCGCCCTCGATCTGCCGCCTCGGCATTCCGTGCGGTGCCGCGTTGCCCATGCACCACAAACCGAACGCATGGGGCCTAATGGCCTTTGACCATGATGCAATCGAACTCGACGGCGCGGTGCTGGCCATCCATGGAGACCAGGAAGAAATCCGCCACCGAAAAACCCAGCTGGGTGAACGCTGCAATCGACTGCTCCATGGTCGGCCCGCCGAGATACAACGGTTGCAAAGACACCTCCGTTTGCAGCGCCGGCACTTGTCGGACGGTGGCCCGCCCGCCCTGCAGTACCTCAAGATCAAAGCCTTGGGTATCGACCTTGAAATAGGTGCGCGCGAGATCCGGAAAGGTCCCCGCCATCGAGTCGAGCGTTCTCACCTCGACGTCGACGGTGTGCGCCACGGCGTTGCCGTTTGCATGGTGCGCCGACTGTTTTACGTCCGGGGCACGAAATGAATTATAGACCGAGTTCTGCATTATGTTGAACGTCATCGTCCCGGCGGCGGCGCCCAGCGCGATCGGAAAGATGGTCCATTTGGGATCCGCTGCCGCACGCTGCCGCAGTACTGCCGCCAGGGCCGGGTCGGGCTCGAATGAGTAGATCGAACCAGCGAACCCAACCTCGGAGCGCAGCTGATCACGGAATTGTCCGGCATTTGCGCCGACGTCGATGACCGATGTTATGTCGAAATACTTGAACAAGGTTTGCAGGCGGTGCGCGTAGGACAAATTCGGCATGCGCCAGTCGGCGATCAGCTCGAACCCGGCGCTTTCGGCGATACGTCCGACTATGTTCTTCAACATCGCAGTGATTCCGTCAGGTTATACTGCCCTATCAAGCCGCCGGGACGCGTTGACCAAACGGCAGCCGCCGTCCAGCCTCGACGACAGCGGTCCTCAGCAGCGAAAATGCCAGCCGCGGGTCCAAGCGCAAAAAGCTCAATCCGACGCGCCAGGCCGGCGCCTGCCGATGATGCAGACGGGCCAGCGTCGCGGTGCAGAAATTTCGCCGGTTATCCGCCATGCGCGCCGCCAGGATTGCGCGTTGCCCGGCCGTCAGCTCGAACTCGCGGGCGACGCGCATGAAGATGCGGTGATACGACAGGCACATCCGAAGCGCGTGGAGCGACGTCCAGCCGTCCGCGAGGGTGATGTCGCCACGCCCGTAATAAACCTGCAGCGTGGCATCGAACGCCACCCGGATGGGGCGTTTCGCCACCTGGAACCAGAGCATCAGGTCCTCGACCGCCATGTCTGGGAACCGCAGATCACTCAACGCACTCGCCCGCATCACGACGGTCGAGATCGACACAGGCGACATCGCGATATTCAGCGTGAGGAAGTCGCCCATGAACCCGAACAGGCCCGGCGCTGCGTCGAGGGGCTTGTGCCGGCTTGGTTCGAACCCTGCCGCTTGGAAATGCGTCTGCGTCTGCGGCGTGCGCAGGGCATCGGCAAAGCAGAAATCGTAGCCCTCCCGCAAGGCGGCCAAAGCCCGCACAAGGTGCCCGGGCTCCCACCGGTCGTCCGAGTCGAGGAAGGCAATCCACTCGATGCCGCGCGGCATGGCATCGAGCGCCGCATTGCGTGCGGGACCGGCACCGCCATTTGCCTGCCGGACCAGGAGAACCCGGTCCCGGTCCAATGGCGTCAACATCGCAAGATCAAGCTCGGCCGGGCTGGGCGACGCGTCGTCGCAAACGATTACGGTGATCGGTCCGGCAGCCTCCTGCCCCAGCGCCGAGCGTATGGCAGACGCGAGCAACCCAGGCTCCCGTTGGAAGAATGGAATGATCACGGCCGTGCCGCTGGCAGCCGGAGCGGTCATCGCAGCCATTTGCCGATGCCCGACCGCAGCACCTGGCCTGGCCGCGCAACACGGTGAGGTATCGACGCACTGTGCCGATCCATCATGCCTCGCATCCTGATTTCCTTCCGCTTCCGCTATAAATCACCATCGGTCGTCGGATGCCAGAGCGTTGTTGCGGGAGCCGTCGCATCATCCGGCCGGTTGCCCGCTCGATGGCTTGGCGTTACGGCCCGCATGTGGCAGTCAGGCCGCTCATTGCCGACCAGGAGCCTACACTTGCATAGCAAACTGATTGCGACGCTCGCCGCCGGCATCGCCCTGTCGGGCTGCGCCATAAAGCCGGGTCCGACCGAGCAGGCCGCCGATCTGCAGAACGCAGGCATCGCCAAGACCTGCACCCCGTCCACGGTCGACGCTGCGGCCGGAACGCCGGCGACGATCACCATGACCAACGACGGCTGGTGCGGCGTGTTCGTGGCGGAGAAAGACCAGCGGCCATTCAGCCTCGGCCTGGTGAAGGGGCGCCCGGCGCATGGCCGGGTGTATATTCAGCCGGTGAACCAGCAGACCCGGATCGAATACACCGCCAACGCGGCCTATGTGGGTACCGATGCCTTCACGGTGAGCCTGCGCTCGCGCACGGCTGGGACACCCGACACCTTGTTACGGGTCGATGTGACCGTAATGGCGGGCGAGGGCCAGCCGGTTGCAGCACCACCCGCCACGCCCGCCAAGAAGCCATCCGCGCCAGCCCGCACCCCGGCCCGCCGGCGCACGACGTCTTAGGCGCTACTCCGCCGGCTGCTGCCCAGCCGCGGGCGGCACCGCGGGCATTGCCGATTTGCGGCGCGCGGGCAAGGCCTCGGCGTCGCGCGGCGTCAGCAGCCGCCCGAACAGCCGGCCCGCCACCCGGGACGCATCGTCCATCACGGTGTAGAACGACGGCACGAACACGAGCGACAGCACGGTCGAGACGATCAGGCCGCCGATCACGCCAATCGCCATCGGCGCCCTGAACTCGCCCCCGTCGCCGACGCCGAGCGCGCTCGGGATCATGCCGGCGACCATGGCGATCGTCGTCATCACGATCGGCCGCGCCCGCTTGCGCCCGGCGTCGATGATGGCCTCGGAGCGTCCCATGCCCTCGGCCCGCCGCTCGATGGCGAAGTCCACCAGCATGATGGCGTTCTTGGTCACGATGCCCATCAGCATCAGCACGCCGATCACCACCGGCATGCTGATCGGCT
>CAXTJW010000291.1:0-5227 GCA_964244305.1 uncultured Acetobacteraceae bacterium | reverse complement strand
GCGCCGGTCCATGCGGCTGCTGCCTCATTGTCCAACCCAGCTTATTCGCTTGCCCATCCAATGCCCGCAGATTAGTCCTGTTCCGAATGCCGGTCCCTCGAACCAAAGGTGCGCCGGGGGGAGAACGATTTCGATGCCGGCCACCTCGCCGCAGCCGCGACAGCCCGACGGCCGGCACGAGACGGCGCTGGGCCGTGGCGACCCCGAGGCGGAACTGTTCGACTGGGTGGCGGACGTATGCGGCGGACGCATCGCGCGCAGCAGTCAGACATCGGGCGGCAACCGGTGCCGCTCATGGGCCATCGACGTCGAGGCCGATGATGGCCGGATCGCAGAGGTGTTCCTGCGCTACGGGCCGCCGCGCCCGCCTGGGGTCGAGCCCTATACGGTGCGCCGCGAGGCCCAGGTCTATCGTGCCATCGCCGGCAGCGGCGTCCAGGCGCCACAACTCATTGCCGAGCACCCAAGCCTCCGGGCGATCCTGACCGGCCGCGCCGCGGGCATCGCCGAGTTCCGCCGCCTCTCGGACCCGGCCACGAGGCAGGCGATCGCCCGCGAGCTGATGGACAACCTCGCCCGCCTGCATCGCGCCGACACCGCCGGCGTGGCGCTCGACGGCGGCGGCCATGGGAACGGCATCGCCGGCCACATTCGCGCCGAGCTCGACATCTGGCGGGCGATGTATGACGAAACGGGCCGGCCGGACCCGTTGCTCGACCTCGCCTTCCGCTGGCTCGATGACAACATGCCGGCCCCGGACGGCCCGGTGGCGCTCGTGCACGGCGACGCCGGGCCCGGCAACTTCCTGTTCGAGCACGGCCGCCTTACCGCCCTGATCGACTGGGAGCTCGCGCATCTCGGCGACCCGATGGAAGACCTCGCCTGGTTCTCGATGCACTGCGTCATGGAGCCGGTGCCCGATTTCGCGGCCAGCCTGCGCGATTACGAGCACTTCTCCGCAGCACCGGTCGACCGCGCGCGCATCCGCTACCACCGGGTTTTCGTCTCGACCCGCGTCGTGGTCATCCGCCATCGCAACGTCACCGGCGAGCCCGCTCACGCCATCGTCTCGCAGGCGCTCAACCGCCGTTTGCTGATCGAGGCGCTGGCCGACGCGAGCGGCTGCCGAGTCAGTGCGCTGGCTCCGGTTGAGCGGCCGCCGACGCCGCGGACCGAGCTTTATGGCCATATCCTAGCCGACCTGCGCGACGTCGTGGTGGCGCGCAGCACGGACGGACAGGTGATCGCGAAGGCGAAGAACGTGGCCAAGGTCGTCAAGTACCTCCAGGCGTTCGACCGGTTCGGCAACGCGCTCGAACAGACGGACCGCGCGGCCCTGGCGGAGCTTTTGGGCAGCGGCGCAGCGTCGGCCGAGGCGGGGGCGCAAGCGCTCGCCGCGGCGCTGCAAGCAGAGCGCATCGCCTTTCCGGCCGCCCTCGCCTACTTCGCCGGGCAAGCCGCGCGGCAGGCGCAGCTCGCGGCCAGCGCCTCCGGCGGCATCGCCTCCGAGCGCGACGGCGAGACGGCGGACCTGGTGTCCGGCCGCCGCATCGTGGAGCGGGACCCGGCCAAGGGCTGGGTCACCCGCATCACCATCGAGGGCCAAGACGAGCGCGGCCGCATCCTGCACGCGGCCGGCACCCGCCTCAGCGGCATGATCATCAACCGGCACAGTTTCATCGACCTGAACGGCCTGATCGCCTGGGACATCAACGGCCATGCCGGCCACGGCGAGGACCAGGACATGTGGCCGGTGCACGAATGGGCGGACTTCCGACGCGCCCACGTGGCCGCCTGAGCAGCAGAGGCGGCACCCTTGGCACTCCCGCTCGACGGCGTCACGGTCATCGACCTCAGCCAGATCTACAACGGCCCCTACGCGACCTTCCTGCTCGCGACCGCGGGCGCCGCCGTCATCAAGATCGAGCCGCCCGGCGGCGAATCGTTGCGCCGCCGGGGCGTGGTCGGCGGCGCGGCCCTGCCGTTCGCGATGCTGAACGGCTGCAAGCAGAGCATGATGCTCAACCTCAAAAGCGAGGACGGCAAGGCGATCCTGCGCGACCTCATTCGCACCGCCGACGTGCTGGTCGAGAACTTCGCGCCGGGCGTGATGCAGCGGCTCGGCCTCGGTGCGGACACGCTGCAGGCGGTCAACCCGCGGCTGATCTACGCGCAGAGCTCCGGCTTCGGCAGCACCGGCCCCTATCGCGACTATCCGGCCATGGACCTCACCGTGCAGGCCATGGCGGGCGTCATGAGCATCACCGGCTTCCCCGACCGCCCCCCGGTCAAGGCCGGGCCGGCGCTGTGCGACTTCTTCGCCGGAGTGCACCTGTATGGCGCCATCACGACCGCATTGTACGAACGGGAGAAGACCGGGATCGGCCGGCAGGTCGAGGTGGCGATGCTGGACGCCGTATACCCGTCGTTGAGCTCCAGCCTCGGCATGCATTTCGGCAGCGGCGGCGACGTGCCGCCCCGCACCGGCAACCGCCACGGCGGCCTCGCGGAGGCGCCCTACAACGTCTATCCCGCGAGCGACGGCTACATCGCCATCATCTGCGTCGGCGATACGCACTGGCGCAGCCTGCTGACGGCGATGCGGCGGCAGGACCTGGCGGACGACCCGCGCTTCGCCTCGCTTGGCGACCGCGTGGCGCATATCGACGCGGTGGACGGGCTTGTTGGCGACTGGACCCGCACGCAATCCAAGGAGGCGCTGTTCGCGCATCTGCTGGCGCATCGCGTGCCCTGCGCGCCGGTCCGCAGCCTGGATGAGGTCGTGCACGACCCGCACATGCACGAGCGCGGCGCGCTGCAGTGGCAGGAGCATCCGCAGCTTGGCCGCATCGTCGTGCAGCACTCGCCGCTGCGCTTCGCCGGGACCGAGCCCTGCGACCTGGTGCCCAGCCGCCCGCTCGGCGCCGACACGCAATCCGTGCTGGCGGACCGGCTGCATCTGTCGCCCGAGGCCATTGCGGCGCTGCGCGACCAAAAAGTCGTTTGAGCCGGGAAGGAACGGGCAGCATGGCCGGAGTGGTCGGGATCGACGTCGGCGGCACCTTCACCGACCTGTTCTATTCGCACGACGGCATGAGCGTCGACCGCGTATTAAAGGTGCCCTCCACCCCGGACGACCCGGCGCGCGGCCTGATCGACGCATTGGACGCGGCCGACATCGCGCCGCACAGCCTCGGCCTCATCCTGCACGGCACGACGATCGCGACCAACGCCGTCATCGAGCGCAAAGGCGCGCGCTGCGCCCTCATTACGACGCGCGGCTTCCGCGACATCCTGGAGCTCGGCCGCCGCGACCGGCAGCGCATGTACGGACTGACCGGCGTGCAGAACCCGCTGATCCCGCGCGAGCTGCGCTGGGAATTGAACGAACGGCTCGACCAGCATGGCAATGTCCTCCGCGCCCTCGACGACGACGAGGTGCGCCGCCTCGCCGCAGTACTGCGCGAGCTTCGCATCGAGGCGGTGGTCGTCTCGTTCCTGCACGCCTACGCCAACACGGCGCACGAGGATCGCGCGCGCGACCTGCTGCTGGAGGCGGAACCCGGCTGGCAGGTCGTCACCTCCAGCAACGTCGTGCGCTAGTACTACGAATTCGAGCGCGCCAGCACCGCCGTCATACAGGGCTACCTGCAGCCGCTCGTGTCGCGCTACGCGGCCAACCTGCAATCGAAGCTCAATGAGCGCGGCTTCGCCAGCCAGACGCTCGTCATGCAGTCGAACGGCGGCCTGGTGCCATCGAAACTGCTGGCGAACCGGGCGGCGAACATCGTGCGCTCCGGCCCGGCCGCCGGCGTCATGGCGGCGGCGAGGCTGGCCGCCGACGCCGGGTTCGACAACGTCATCACCGGCGACATGGGCGGCACCAGCTTCGACGTATCCGTCGTGCTCGGCGGCGTGCCTCGCGTGGCCGACACGACCGACCTCGATTTTCGCGTGCCGCTACGGCTGCCGATGATCGACGTCCACACCATTGGCGCCGGCGGCGGCTCGATCGCGTATCTCGACCGCGGCCGCATCCTGCAGGTCGGGCCGCGCAGCGCGGGCGCAGTGCCGGGTCCGGTCTGCTTCGGCCGCGGCGGCACGGAGCCGACCGTCACCGACGTGAACGCCATCCTGGCCCGGATCAACGCGGACCACCCGATCGGCCTCAAGCATTTGGCGGCGTTCGATATCGACGGGGCACGGGGGGCATCGGCGCATTGGGCGAGCGGATCGGCCTTGATGTCGAGGCGACCGCGGAGGCGATCCTCACCGTGGTCAACCAGCGCATGGCCGGGCGCACGCGCCTGCTGTCCGTCGAGCAGGGCCACGATCCCCGCGATTTCGTGCTCGTCGTGTTCGGCGGCGCCGGCCCGCTGCACGGCGCCGCCATCATGCGCGAGGTCGGCGTGCGCACCATGCTGATCCCGCCGCACCCCGGCGTGCTCTGCGCGCTCGGCTGCGCCATCGCCGACATCCGCTACGACCACTCGCAGACCATCGAGCGCCGCGTCGGCGAGCTCGATCCGGCCTGGGTGCTGAATATCCTGCGGGACCAGCGGCGCGAGGGCGAAGTCCGGCTCACCGAGGGCGGAACCCCGGTTGCCCGTGTCGTCGTGAGCCACGCGGCCGAAATGTCCTACGCCGGCCAAATCCGTACGCTGCGCGTTCCGGTCGAGGCGGATTGGACGCCCGCGCGCATGGGCGAGGCGTTCCAAGAGGTCTATCGGCGCGAATACGGCAACACGCTCGGCGACATCCCGGTCATGATCGTGAGCCTTAAAACCGCCGTCCGCGGCGTCCGGCCCGGCCACGAGCGGCGCATGGCGTCTGCCGTCAAACCCAGGCGGGCGACGCGTTCCGGCACGCGCCCGGTGTATTTCGGCGGCTGGATCGACACGCCGATCTACGACCGCGCCACCCTCCAGCCCGGCTGCACCTTCGACGGCCCGTCCATCGTCGAGCAGGCCGACACCACCAGCGTCATCGAGCCCGGCATGACCGCCCGCGTCGACTGCTTCGACAACATACTGGTCGAGATGGCATGCGACCGCGCCTATGTGCTCGATCACGGCCGCATCGCCCGGAGCGGGCCGGCCGCGGCCCTGCGCGACGACCAAGAAATCCGCGGGACCTACATGGGGCTGTAACGACGCTGTCGGCAGGGTCGGCTGGGCTGAGGCAATGCGTCCACGAACGGCCGCATCACCTCAGCCCGGAACCATAC
>CAXTJW010000290.1:0-5236 GCA_964244305.1 uncultured Acetobacteraceae bacterium | reverse complement strand
GCGATCGAGGGCGTCGCGCCGATCCAGATGAACGTGCGGAACGGCCGCCGGGCCAGCACGGCGCAGGCCTATCTGCGCCCCGCCCGCGCCCGGCCGAACCTGCGCGTTTTGACTGGCGTCACGGCACAGCGCCTGCTCATCGCAGGCGGACGCGCGGTGGGCTGCGTTGTACGCCGGTCCGACGGCGCCATCGAGGAGATGCGGGCGGCGCGGGAGGTCGTGGTTTGCAGCGGCTCGCTCGCAACGCCGAAGCTGCTGATGCTGTCCGGGATCGGCGATGGCGCGGCACTGCAGGCGCTGGGCATCCCTGTCGTGCTCGACCGGCCCGGCGTCGGGCAGAACCTGCAGGACCACTTCATCACCCGTTTCGGCTTCCGCACGCGCCCGGCCGGCACGCTTAACGAAATCACCGCGAGCCGGCTGCGCACCGCCAGCATGGCCGCCCGCTACGCGCTGCGCCGCAACGGCCCGATGGCGGTCGGCGCGACCGAAGCAACGCTGTTCGCCCGCGTGACGCCGGGTGCCGAGGAGGCGGAAGTGCAGTTCCAGTTCATCAATTTCAGCCTCAACCCCGGCGGCGGTTACGTGCTGCCGAAGTACCCCGGCTTCATGTTCAATTTCGGCCAGTGCCGCCCGGATAGCCGCGGCGAACTGCTGCTCCGCAGTGCCGACCCGGACGACAAGCCGGTCATCCGCGCCAACTATCTATCCGCGCCGGGCGACCAGCATGTGATGCTCGCCGCCGCACGCGTCGCGCGTGAATTGGGCCGGACCGCGCCGTTCAGCGACCTCGTGCTGGACGAGCTGACGCCGACGCCGGACGTGGTGACTGACGAGGCCATGCTCGACTACATCCGCGGCTCCGGCACGACCGTCTACCATCCCTGCGGCACCTGCCGCATGGGCAGCGACGCCGGCGCGGTGGTCGATCCGGCGCTGCGGGTGCGCGGCATCGACGGCCTGCGCGTCGCGGACGCGTCGGTGATGCCGCTGGTGCCGTCGAGCAACATCCAGCCGGCGGTGATGATGGTGGCGGAGCGTGCGGCGGATTTTATCAGATCGGGCTTAATGGAATGACAACACCAGCACGACACCGCAAACGATCAACGCCAACCCGGCGATATCCGCCCGCCGCAATGTTTCGTGCAGGTAAAAACGACTGAATAGAAGCGTCAAAATTATCTCGACCTGGCCCAGGGTGCGCACCAGCGCGACCGGCGCCAGGGAAAACGCCGTGAACCAACACGCCGAACCGCCGGCGGACAACGCCCCCACCCAGGCGGAGCTGCGCCACGAGGTAAACGCGTCCCGGAACCCCGCCGGCTCCCGCCAAGCCATGTAGCCGCCCTGCATCAACGTCTGCAGGATGTTGGTCACGACCAGCGCGAACAGCGCGCCCAAGATCGTGTCCGGCGCCGCAAGCGACACCGTGGCCGCCTTAATACCGACGCCGGCCACCGCGAACCCGCTGCCCGCGCCGAGGCCGCACAATGCCGCCGGCTGCACCGTGGCGCGCAGCAAGGCGCCGGGACGCAAACCGCGGCCGGCGAGCGACAGTGTCATGACCCCGCAGACCCCGACGCCAATGCCGAGCCATGCCGCCGTCGCCAAGGCCTCATGCAGCAGCAGCCACGACATCAAGGCGGCCTGCACCGCATCCGTCTTCGAGTAGGCGGTGCCGACCGCGAAATTGCGATGGCCGAATGCCATGATCAGCAACGAAGTGCCAAGCACCTGCGCCACGCCCGCAACCATACAGCCGATGAGGAAGCCCAAGGTCGGCGACGGCAGTACGCCGCCGGTCGCTGCGCGGTAGCCAAGCAGCAGCGCCAGCCCGACCGGGACCGCATACAAATAACGCACCAGCCCGGCGGTCCCAACCGACAGCCGGCCCCGCAGCCGCTGCTGCAGCGCAGTGCGCCAGGTCTGAAACAATGCCGCGACCAGTGTAATCGGAACCCAAATCGGCATCGGCGTCGAACTCCTATCAAACAGCCGCAACCAACGGAAACCGCCAGCCGTACGGGAGCGTTTCGCCCGCCGAAGGAGTTACCACCATGCGATTGCTACTTACGATTTTCGCCGCTTGCCTGCTGGCCGGGGCAGCGTCCGCGCAGACCGACAAAAAGGTTTGGACCGACGCGCCGGTGCCGGGCGTGATCACCAACGACGTTGCGCCCGCAGACCGGGCGGGCGGCATCACCGGACCCGACTCGTCCTCGCCGTTCAGCGCCATTCCCAGCGGCGCACGAACAGGCAGTCAGCCGAACCAGACCTCCCGCGACGGCGGCGGCCCGGGCACGGACACCTTGACGCCCAACGTTTCCAAGTAGGTCTAGCGGCCCCCGAAGCTCGGGACGCGCTTGCCCAGGAACGCTGCCTTGCCCTCCGCGTGGTCGGCGGTCAGGAACAGCGTCGACTGCGTGTCCCGCTCCCACTCCAACGCCGCGTCGAGCCCGGCGGCAAGGTATTGCTTCGTCATGGCGGCCGGCAACGGTGCCGCGGCCTCGAACAGCGCGGCGCGGGCCAGGGCGGCATGCAGCGCGGCGCCGGGCGGCACCACGTGGTCCACCATTCCGATCGCCTCCGCCCGTTCGGCGCTCATCTGCTCGCCATACAGGAAAACCTGGCGTGCCCTGCCCTGCCCGATGCGGGCCGGCAGGGTATGCAGCAGGCCCAAGTCCGCGATCAATCCGATCTTGCCGAAACCGGCGGCAAACCTCGCATCCTCGGCCGCGACGACCGTGTCGCAGCACATCGCCACCGAAAGCCCGGCGCCCACGCACCATCCCTCGACCGCGGCGATGACCGGCTTGCTGCCCTTGATCAGCAACCGCACCAGCCGGTGGGTCAGGCGGAACCGCTCCCGCCCGCCCGCCAGGTCGGTCACGTTCATGCCGCTGATATCGCCGCCGGCGCTGAAGGTGCCGCCCGCGCCGGTGATGACGATGGCGCGTAACTCGCGGTCGGCCTCGATCGCCTCCAGCGCATCCACCAAGCGCTGCCGCATCGACATCGCCAGCGCGTTGCGCCGCTCCGGGTAATCAAGCGTCAGGATGGCGACGGCGCCCTCGCGGCTTTCGGTCAGCATGGGATCAGCTCCGCTTCGGTTTTTGCCTGCAGTTCCGCATGGGTGACGCCGGGCGCCATCTCGACGACGGCGAAGCCGCGCGGCGTCACGTCCAGCACGGCCAGGTTGGTGTAGACACGCGCGACCGCCGCCGGGGCGGTCAATGGATAGCCGCAACGCCGCATGAGCCGGGGCCGGCCGTCGCGCGTGCTATGCTCCATCACGGCCCAGAGGCGGCGCGCCCCCACCGCGAGGTCCATCGCGCCGCCGACGGCCGGCGCCGTGTCGTTCTCGCTGGTGGCCCAGTTCGCGATGTCGCCATTCTCCGCAACCTCGAACGCGCCGAGCACGCACAAATCCAGGTGCCCGCCGCGTATCATGGCGAAGCTGTCGGCCTGGTGCACATAGGCGCCGCCGCGCAGCAAGGTCACATGCTTCTTGCCGGCGTTGATCAGCCAGGGGTCGATCTGGTCCGGCGCCGGGGCCGGCCCCATGCCGAGCACGCCGTTCTCGCTGTGGAAGATCACTTCGCGGTCGGGGCCGACGTGGTCCGCGACCATGGTGGGGATGCCAATGCCGAGGTTCACATACCAGCCCTCGGGGATGTCCTGCGCGACGCGGGCGGCCATGGCGGCACGGCTGAGTGGTTGCATTTAACTCTCCGTTTACAGGACCGGATCGCCGCAGGGCACGTGCAGCACGCGGTCGACATAAATGCCCGGCGTCGCGACGCCCTCGGGATCGAGCTCGCCCAATTCGGCCAAATGCTGCGTCTGCACGATGGTGAGGCGGCCCGCCATCGCCATCACCGGATTGAAGTTCCGCCCGCTGCTGCGGAACACCAGGTTGCCCCAACGGTCGGCGCGCCATGCCTCGACCAGCGCGACATCGCCGTGCAGCGCATGCTCCAGCACATACATCCGCCCGCCGATCTCCCGCTGCTCCTTGCCGCGGGCGAGCTGCGTGCCGGCGGCGGTCGCGGTGTAGAACGCCGGGATGCCCGCCCCGGCCGCGCGCAGCCGTTCGGCCAGGGTGCCCTGCGGCACGATCTCCAGCTCGATCTTGCCGGCGCTATACAGCTCCTCGAACACCACCGAACCGACGCTGCGCGGAAAGGTGCAGATCATCCGGCGCACCCGGCCCAGCTCCATCAGCCGCGCGAGCCCGGTATGCCCGGTGCCGGCGTTGTTGGCGACGCAAACCAGGTCGCGGGCGCCCTGTTCGATCAATCCCTCCACCAGCGCATTCGGCTGGCCGACCGAGCCGAAGCCGCCGATCAGCACGGTGGCGCCGTCCGGGATGCCGTTCATCGCCTCGGCCATGGACTGCACGCGCTTGTCGATCAACTCGGGTCTCCAAGCTCGATGACGGCGTCGGCGGCGTAGGCCCCTTCCCCCTCCGGCATGGCGAACACCGGGTTGAGGTCGATGGACCGCAGCCGCGGCCCGGCCTGATGCGCGAACACCGACAGGCGGGACAGCATGGCCGCGAGCGCTGCGATGTCCGCCGGCGGCCGGCCGCGCGCGCCCAGCAATACGGGCGCGGCGCGCAGGCTGCGGATCATGCGCTCGGCGACGTCGGGGCCGAATGGGCAGCGGTGCAGCGCCACGTCGCGCAGGATCTCGACGAAGATGCCGCCCAGGCCGAACATGGCGACGGCACCGAACACCGGGTCGCGCTGGATGCCGAGGATGCACTCGACGCCGCCGCGGAGCTGCTTGGCGACCAGGATGCCCTCCAGCTTCGCCTCCGGCATCGCCGCGGCGGCCCGGTTGATCAGGGTGGCGAAACCAGCCCGCACCGCGTCGGCGCCGCGCACGCCCAGGATCACGCCGCCGATCTCCGACTTATGGACGATGTCGGGCGAGAGGATCTTGAGCACCACCGGGTAGCCGAAGCGCTCGGCGGCCTCGACCGCGGCGTCGACGGTGGCGCAGGCGGCTTCGGGCGCGGCCGGGATGCCGGCCTGGGCCAGGATGCGCTTCGCCGCCGCCTCGGACGGGTTGGTAAGCGGCAATTCCAGCGCCGGCACCGAGAGCGGCGGCAGGCCGGCCGTCTTCGCGAACGCCTCGCCGAACCGGCCCATGGCGTGGATGGCGACGGTCGCCCGCGTCGGGTCCTCGAACACCACGAAGCCGTCGTCCTCGTATTCGCGGATGCGTTCGG